>NZ_JBHVQU010000052.1:0-26802 GCF_042886655.1 Peribacillus sp. NPDC058002
ATAAAAAACACCCCATAAATGTTAGTTGGTGTCTAACATTTACGGGGCAGTTCAACTCGATGAAAATCGGGTTTACTTGCAGTTTTTTTAGGGTTAGTACGATGTGAACGTTTACTCCTGTCACTTGCTTTCCCCGCGGGAGTCTAGTACACCCGTTCCAATCAACTTTTATAAAATTTGGGTAGAACCCCAATTGTCTACGAAGGGATAATACCCAAATGTAATGAAACGGGATATCCTCCATTGTAAAGTCTTTGCGCCCACTAAATAACTTTTAATGAACAACGCCCCTTTTTATGATAAAATGAGAGGTACAGCAAAATCAGGGAGAGAATTAATTTGTATGATTATATAAAAGGCAAGGTCGATTATATTGGGCCTGAATACATAGTTGTGGAAAATGGGGGAATCGGATATCAAGTGATGACACCGAATCCTTTTATTTTTTCCGCTCAATTCCAGAAAGAAATCCAAGTTTTCTTGTATCATTATGTTCGTGAGGATATGGTCGCATTATACGGGTTTCAGACTCGTCAAGAAAAGGCGTTATTCACAAAATTATTGAATGTAACGGGAATCGGGCCGAAGGGTGCTCTAGCCATATTGGCATCAGGCCAGGTTGATCAGGTGGTACAGGCGATCGAAAATGAAGATGAATCGTTTTTGGTGAAATTCCCGGGAGTCGGAAAGAAAACGGCACGGCAGATGATTCTCGATTTAAAAGGGAAACTTGAGAACATTATTCCGGATGCGTTTCCAAGCTTGTTTAACGAAGGCGTAACGGCTGCACTCAGTCCAAATGGCTATACGGAGGAATTGGATGAAGCCATTCTTGCATTGAAGGCTCTTGGTTATTCTGAAAAGGAAATCCAAAAGGTTGCCAAGAAATTGCAGGCTGAAGATATGACGACCGAGCAATATATTAAGAAAGCATTGCAAATGATGTTAAGATAAGGAGTGGCGCAATGGAGGAGAGAATATTCAATCAGGAAGCCGATTTGAACGAACTGTCCTTTGAACAAAGCCTGCGGCCGCAAAACTTAAAGCAATATATCGGACAGGATAAAGTGAAAGCGAATTTAAGTGTATACATCGAAGCGGCAAGAATGCGTGAAGAAACGCTCGATCATGTACTTTTATATGGACCGCCTGGTCTTGGAAAGACGACGCTTGCCGTCATCATCGCCAATGAAATGGGTGTGAATATCCGCACGACTTCCGGTCCCGCCATTGAGCGGCCGGGAGATCTGGCGGCCATTTTGAGTGCACTTGAACCAGGTGATGTATTATTCATCGATGAGATTCACCGTCTTCCGCGTGTCGTTGAAGAAGTGCTATATCCGGCTATGGAGGACTTCTGTCTGGATATTGTAGTCGGTAAGGGACCGGAAGCCCGTTCGATCAGGATCGACTTGCCGCCGTTCACCCTCGTAGGGGCCACGACACGTGCAGGCTCATTGTCTGCACCGCTCAGGGACCGGTTTGGCGTTTTGAGCCGGCTTGAATATTACACGGAAAACCATTTGACTGATATCATCATCCGTACAGCAAGAATCATGGATACGGAAATGGATGGTCAAGCAGCGGCCGAGCTTGCAAGAAGGTCAAGGGGCACCCCGAGAATTGCCAATCGGCTTTTACGGAGGGTCCGGGATTTCGCCCAGGTGCGCGGTGATGGTACGATAACGGCCGAGCTTGCCGATTATGCGCTTGAATTAATGCAGGTCGACCGTTTAGGACTCGATCATATTGACCATAAATTACTTAAAGGGATCATTGAAAAATTCCGTGGCGGACCAGTGGGTCTGGAAACGATTGCTGCAACGATTGGCGAAGAGGCACATACGATCGAAGATGTGTATGAACCATATCTGTTACAAGTCGGTTTTCTTCAGCGTACCCCAAGAGGCCGGATGGCAACACAGCTAGTTTATGAGCATTTCGGCATGGAGATGCCTGAATGATGAATATACCAAAGATGGTTATGATTCTGGGTGTGATTATATTCGTGATTGGTTTTGCGATGAAATATATTCATCTCGGCAGGCTGCCGGGAGATATTTTTCTGAAAAAGGGGAATACGACGTTTTACTTTCCTATCGTTACATCAATCATCGTCAGTGTTGTGTTGTCCGCGATTTTTTATTTGATCGGCCGTTTTAAATAATGATTACAGCTTGATAGACATGTAAGGAAGTGGAACAGATGAAATTGGATATGTTTGATTTTCATTTACCGGAGGAACTGATTGCCCAAGTTCCTTTGGAGGAAAGGGAAGCTAGTAGATTGATGGTGCTGGACAAAGAAACCGGTAAGCTTCAGCATGATGTATTCAGCCATATTACGGAATATATCAAACCGGGAGATTGCCTGGTGTTGAATGATACGAAGGTGCTTCCGGCCCGACTATACGGCAGTAAAGAAGGAACCGGTGCAAAAATCGAAGTATTGCTGCTTAAGCAAGAGCATGATGATGTATGGGAAACGCTTGTGAAGCCGGCCAAACGGATTAAAGAAGGATCGACGATTGTTTTTGGCGATGGTAAGCTGAGTGCCGTTTGTACAGGCGTGCTCGAGCATGGCGGCCGAATCCTCGAATTTAAATATGACGGCATATTTTATGAAATACTGGAGAAGCTTGGCGAAATGCCGTTACCTCCATACATCAAGGAGCAGCTCGACGACCAGGACCGCTATCAAACGGTATATGCGCGTGAACGTGGATCTGCAGCGGCACCTACCGCTGGCCTGCATTTTACGGAGGATTTACTTGAGAAACTTAAAGGGATGGGTGTCCACATTGCCTTCATCACGCTGCATGTTGGACTTGGTACATTCCGTCCAGTGAGTGTCGACGATATTGACAGCCACGAAATGCATTCGGAATTTTATCAAATGACGGAAGGCACAGCCAGATTGCTGAATGATGTGAAAGCTAAGGGCGGGAAAATCATTACGGTCGGCACAACGTCCACAAGGACATTGGAAACGATTGCGTCCCGCAATGATGGGGTTTTCAAGGAAGAGAATGGCTGGACGAGCATCTTCATTTATCCTGGTTATGAGTTCAAAGGGATCGATGCGATGATAACGAACTTCCATTTGCCCAAATCTACTTTAATCATGCTTATTTCTGCACTCGCAGGCAGGGAGCAGGTCCTACATGCTTATGAAACGGCTGTGGAAGAAAAATACAGGTTCTTTAGTTTTGGAGATGCAATGTTAATTAAGTAATATAAGAGTGTGAGGCTCTTGAAGGGAGTTATTGCGTTGACTGCAATACGATATGAGTTAATCAAAACATGTAAACAGACAGGGGCAAGGCTAGGCCGCGTCCATACGCCGCATGGTTCTTTTGAAACGCCGGCATTTATGCCGGTTGGAACGATGGCTACTGTCAAAACGATGTCCCCGGAAGATTTGAAACAAATGGGGGCAGGAATCATCCTGAGCAATACGTACCACCTATGGCTGCGTCCGGGGCATGAAATCATCAAGGAAGCTGGCGGATTGCATAAGTTCATGAACTGGGATCGGGCGATTTTGACCGACTCAGGCGGCTTTCAGGTCTTCAGTTTGAGCGAGTTCCGTAAAATTGAAGAAGAGGGCGTGCATTTCAGGAACCATCTGAATGGCGATAAATTATTCTTATCTCCGGAAAAAGCGATGGAAATACAAAATGCGCTTGGTTCCGATATTATGATGGCATTCGATGAATGTCCTCCATTTCCGGCGACTGAAGAGTATATGAAGAAGTCGGTAGAACGGACGTCGCGCTGGGCGGAACGCTGTTTGAATGCACATGAGCGCCCAAATGACCAAGGTCTGTTCGGAATCGTTCAAGGCGGGGAGTTTGAAAATCTTCGCAAACAAAGTGCAAAAGACCTTGTCTCCCTTGACTTCCCGGGTTATGCTATTGGAGGACTATCCGTAGGGGAACCGAAGGATATCATGAACCGCGTCCTTGAGTTTACAAGTCCGCTTTTGCCAACTGACAAACCGCGTTACCTTATGGGAGTCGGTTCACCGGATTCATTGATCGATGGTGCACTCCGCGGCATCGATATGTTTGACTGTGTACTGCCGACGCGAATTGCGCGTAATGGTACGCTCATGACAAGCAATGGGCGTCTGGTTGTGAAAAATGCGAAGTATGCACGCGATTTCGGTCCAATCGATGAAAATTGCGATTGCCATGTTTGCAAGAATTATAGCCGGGCATATATCCGCCACTTGATTAAATGTGAAGAAACCTTTGGGATTCGTCTTACGACTTACCATAATCTTCACTTTCTGTTAAACTTGATGGAACAGGTCAGACAAGCTATTCGAGAAGATCGTCTTGGAGACTTTAGGGAAGAGTTTTTTGAGCAGTATGGTTTCAATGAACCAAATGCGAGAAACTTCTAATTCCATAAATATTTTAATGAACGAAAGGAGTGAATATACAAAATGGGTTCTTTAACACAAATACTTCCATTGATTTTAATGTTCGTATTGTTCTATTTCTTATTGATCCGCCCGCAGCAAAAACGCCAAAAGGCTACGCAAAGCATGCAAAGCAGTTTGAAAAAAGGTGATAAAGTTGCTACAATCGGCGGCATGCACGGAACAATCGATGCAATCGATGACCTGAAAATCGTCATTAAATCACCAGACGGCACAAAACTGACTTTTGACCGTGCAGCAATCCGTGAAATTACGGAAAGCGCACCGAATAAAGAAGTATCCGTATAAAACAAACGAAAACCGGGCCATGTGCCCGGTTTTCGTTTGTTTTTTAATCGGGACGGGAGTCGGAACTCATGTTGACCCCAAGCACGCCGCCCATCATGGCCGTAATCACAAAACAGCCATAGTATATCCATTGCTTGATGGTGAAGAGTGCATCGTGGCCTAAATATTGAAAAAGGAACACGACCAACAGATAAAGCAGCCCAGTGCTCCCGCCCAAGAATAGTCCTTGCTTTTTCCCTTTGCCTCCTGAAATGAATCCACCAATGAACAGCGATAAAAAGGACACGATCATGATCACGTATGTCAGGGATGATTCCGTCAATGAAGTAAAACGAAGAAGGATGGAAACGATTAAACTAGCAATCATCGCTATGACAAAGATGGAGCCTACGCCATAAATCACGGCGACACTCATTTTTTTAGTTTCGATGGGTATTCCTCCTTTTTGAAAGGCTGATACGTATAGCCTGTTTATGTGTTTGTACAAGCATATTCCCGATATCGAACCTTTAGACCAGGTTTAAGGAGCTTCCCGCAAAATTAGAAAAGATTGTGGAGTAATTTTTCAGCTCCCAAGCCATGCTATGGATGAAGGAGTGTTATTCATTGGATACCCTGGCTATTATTTTTAGAACAACAGTGATCTATCTAGTCATATTATTACTTTTCCGATTGATGGGTAAGCGGGAAGTTGGGGAACTGAGCATACTTGATTTGGTGGTATCCATCATGATAGGGGACATCGCCGTCCTTTCCTTTGAAGATTTGGAAAAACCATTTTTCAGGCAAACCATACCGATGTTCGTACTTGCTTTCATCCAAATAATCATGGCCTACATTTCATTGAAAAGCATAAGATTTCGAAACATCGTGGACGGTAAGCCGCAGATCATCATCAATCAAGGGAGAATAGATGAAAAAGCGATGCGTAGGCAAAGGTATAATTTCGATGATTTATTGACCCAGCTGCGTGAACAGGGGATAAGTGATTTAAATGAAGTGCAATTCGCCATCCTCGAATCCTCAGGAAAGCTTTCGATCATCAAGCATACCAAAGGTAAAAGGTCTAAAACCAAGGAAACACCTTATCCCCTTATAATAGACGGGGAAATACAGGAGAGGAATCTCGATAGAATTGGCAAAAATCATTTTTGGCTCCGGCACCAGTTGAAAAAACGGGGAGAGACTAAGATTACAGAGATTTCGATTTGTGGGTACATAGATGGCCAATTCTATATCGATAAAAATGAAACGAAGAAATGACCGAAGCCTTTTAATGCTTCGGTTCATTTTATTTCCAAGCGAATTTTGATAAAAAGCCGCCCACTACAGGAATCCTGATCAGATCCGCCTTTTTTATGCTGCCGGTCATGAGCAGGGAAAATGTGAACAGCAGGATAACGATTGTCACGGAAAACATAAGCCGTGTGCCAAGTGGCAGTGAGGAGAGCGGGAATTGATAAAGATAATAACCGCCCCATCCTGAAATTAAAGCAAGGACCAAAGCGGATATATAGCTGCGGAAATGAAGCGTGAAAGGAACGACCTTCAGCACGGTTGAAAAATGCAGGAAGGTAACGAGCATCGTACCGACAGCTATCCCCACTGCGGCACCCATGATCCCGAAACTTTCCTTTGACGCGAGCAGCCAGATCACACCGATTTTAAGGATGTTCCCAGCCAGGCTGTTGAACATTGCGGCCTTTGCAAGATCCAATGCTTGCAGCATGGATTGCAGCGGATATTGAAAGTAATAAAGAATGAAAAAAGGTGCCAGGAATTTAATGAAAACAGCAGCATGCGAAGAGCCATACATGACTTGTAAAATCGGTTCGGCAAAGATGAACAGAATGACGATAGCTAAGCAGCCTGTGATAAAGGTGATTTTCAGGGCCTGCTGAAGCCTGTGTTCAACGAGTAAAAAGTTTCCGGTCGTACGGGCTTCACTCACAGCCGGGACAAGTGCCGTCGCCAATGATGATGTAACGAAAGATGGAAGCATGAGTAAAGGCAGTGCGTACCCTGTAAGCTCCCCGTATTGACTGGTGGCTGCGGCTGCGGTGACTCCGGCGATTGCCAAACTTTGGGCGACCACTATCGGTTCAAAAAACCACGAAACCGATCCGATCATCCTGCTTCCGGTGGAGGGAAGGGCGATCCCCATCAATTCCGTGAACGTTCCTTTTCCGGATTTGACATTCTTGAAGAAACCCTTTCTGAACTTAAAATGTTTCTTTAATTTAAAGCTTGTCAATAAGTAGAAGAGGGATACAAGTTCACCGATAATCGATGCGAACATTGCACCGGCTGCTGCATATTCAATTCCATATGGCAAAAAGGCCTTCGTCAGGACGGCTATGAAAGTGATTCTGGCCACCTGTTCGATAACTTGGGAGAAAGCGAAGGGCTTCATATTTTGCTTGCCTTGGAAATAACCGCGCAGTACGGATGAGATGGCGATGATCGGTACGATAGGGGCAATCGCCATGAGCGGCCATACCGTCCGTTCATCAGTGAATAGGTAATCTGATAAAATCGGCGCGAAAAGCAGCATCGCAGGAGTGAAAATCAACGATAAAGTAATGGTGCAGGCCAAAGAGACGACAAGGATTTTCTTGATTTTCCGCTCATCACCTCTGGCATTGGCCTCAGCCACATATTTCGAAATGGCGATTGGCAGGCCTAACTGGGTTATGTTCACGACGAGAAAGAGGGTCGGTAAAGCCATCATATATAAACCAACGCCTTCTTCGCCGATGAAGCGGGCGATGACAATGCGGTTAATGAAACCAAGAACCCTTGTAATCAGGCTTGCGATTAATAAAATCAGCGTCCCTTTTAAAAATTTGGACATAGAACTCCCTCCCTGCCTTCTCAAAAAAGCGGTTATGCTATACAATTATCTATATGCTTGTACTTGGACAAAGCATGACAAAAGTGTTTGTTTGCGTTCTAACAAATGATCGAAACCCTTCTAAGAAAATGCGCATTCATTTGAGAATCATTTTTACTGGAGGCAAAGTGATGGCAAAAAAGAATCATCCCTATCAAAGGTATTATCTAAAGGTACGTCCATTTTTGAAGAGCAAGCGTGAGGAATTCCAAATGGTCGGATTGAATGCCGTAACGGAGGAAGACATTTGGGGAACATTAACGAAAAATAAATGGAAGCGTCCGCAGGAAAATATTCACCTTCATGAACTTGTCGCAGATATCGTGACATTTTCGAGCAATCAGTTCATGAACTTCCAAATGGTTGAAGCATATAAATCACCAAATCTATTTGAGCCGCTTTCTGAAGAAGAACTGAAGGAACTTTTTAAAGAATAGGGCAAAGATATACTTAAATTGACAGCTGTTTGTATATGACTCATAATAGATATGGTTATGCTTTTTTTGGAAAAAGCAGGGAAGCTGTATCCTTTTTCTCAAGAAGCAAAGGGTTTGCAGTTATCATATAAACTAAAAATGACAGTTTTTTTAACTTCAGGAACAGGCGTATTATAGAAAGGGGCCTACTACATAATGGTAAAAAGAAGCAGGATCGTTGCGTTTTTTCTAATCGCACTATTGATTTTCGCAGCGATGGGGACGACTTCAAAAGGAATCCTAAAGGATATCAAGCTCGGTCTTGATCTTCAAGGCGGTTTTGAAGTGTTATATGAAGTAAAACCGCTGTCTGGGGAAAAGATCACCCCGGATGTTTTACGGGCTACAGTAAGCTCGCTTGAGCGGCGTGTCAATGTTTTGGGCGTTAGCGAACCTAACATTCAAATCGAAGGGAAAGACCGGATTCGCGTTCAATTGGCTGGAGTCAAAGATCAAAACAACGCTCGCGAAATCCTCTCGACACAAGCTAAATTATCCTTCCGTGACTACAACGATAAGGAAATGATGACCGGTGCCGACCTGAAAGAAGGCGGCGCAAAACAAACGTTCCAAGAGAATAAACCGGTTGTTGAAGTCACATTGAAAAACGTAAATAAATTTAAGGACATCACTCAAAAAATATCCTCGATGCCAAGGCCGACTAATGTACTTGCAATCTGGCTGGATTTCGAGGAAGGAAAAGATTCTATTAAAGATACGTCTTCCCAAGACAATATGATTTCAGCTCCATCTGTCAAGGAAGTTTTCAATACAAACAAGGTGTTTATTACCGGTCAATTCACGGTGGAAGAAGCGAAAGAGCTTGCAGCCCTTCTTAATGCCGGTGCTTTGCCTGTAGATTTAAAAGAAAAGTATTCCACTTCTGTAGGTGCCCAGTTCGGTGCGGGTGCACTGAATGATACTATTTTCGCAGGAATCATCGGAATTGCACTTGTTTTTATCTTCATGCTTGTGTATTACCGCTTCCCGGGATTCATTGCGGTCGTCACGTTGAGCATATACCTTTTCTTGACGCTTTTAGTGTTTGATTGGATGAATGCGGTCCTTACGCTGCCTGGTATTGCAGCATTGGTACTCGGGGTCGGGATGGCCGTCGACGCCAATATCATAACCTATGAGCGGATCAGGGATGAATTGAAACTTGGCAGATCGGTTAAAGCGGCTTATAAAGAAGGTACCAAGAATTCACTTGGTACAATCATGGATGCGAACTTAACGACCCTGCTGGCTGCGGCTGTTCTGTTCTATTATGGAACAAGCTCGGTTAAAGGGTTTGCCACCACTTTGATCATTTCGATTTTAATGAGTTTCATTACAGCCGTCTATGGTACACGCCTCTTCATGAGCCTGTGGGTGAATAGCGGGTTCCTGGACAAACGTGCATCATGGTTTGGCGTAAAGAAGAAATACATTCACGATTTATCCAAGAAAATGGATTTAATGTCATTGCCAACACGCTTTGATAAAATTGATTTCGTCAAACATCGGAAAGTTTTTTATGGCATTTCAATCGGTGTCACCATTATCGGGATCATTTTCCTGCTCGTCTTCAGATTGAATCTTGGGATTGATTTCACAAGCGGTACCCGAATCGAGATTGCGTCCAAAGACGTTTTGACGACTCAGCAAGTCAAAACCGAAATGGAAAAGGTCGGTATCGACGCGGATGATATCAAGGATGTCAGGCTCGCTGGTAAAGACAATAAAAATGCTGTCGTTCGGACAGTCGGTGTCCTCGATAAACAGGAAATCGCTGAATTGAAGGACCATTTCAAGAAGGATTACGGAGCGGAACCGAATGTCAGCACCGTATCACCGACTGTAGGAAAAGAGCTTGCGAAAAATGCCATGTATGCTTTAGCGATCGCATCAATCGGAATCATATTGTATGTATCGATACGATTTGAATGGCGAATGGCCGTACCGGCCGTGGTCGCGCTCATACATGATGCCTTCTTCATCATCACGATTTTTAGCTTGCTCCGGCTCGAAGTGGATATCACCTTCATTGCTGCGGTTCTGACGATCGTCGGTTATTCGATCAATGATACGATCGTAACCTTTGACCGTATTCGTGAAAACCTGCGCTTCAGCCGTAAAATCAAAACCGTCGAAGAACTTGAGAACATTGTGAACATCAGTATCAGGCAAACTTTGACGAGATCCATTAATACGGTTCTGACCGTTCTCATCACGGTCATCGCATTGATGATCTTCGGCAGTGAAGCTATCCGTAACTTCTCCATTGCCCTGTTTATCGGTTTAATTTGCGGCGTGTATTCATCGCTATTGATCGCTTCCCAATTCTGGCTTGATTTGAAAATCAGGGAATTGAAGAAGAAAGGTCCGCTGAATACCGCGAAAGAAAAGAAACAAAGTCTTGAAGGACAAGTTTAATAGGTGAAAGGGGGCTGGCATGATGCCAGCCTTCTTTTTGTTGACTAAGCTTATCGAACAGGGGATGCAGCCAATTATGAGTTTAAAATAAAATTGAAACTGGTATATTCGTTTTGTATAATGAGTAAGTTGAGGGGTGAATAAATGTTAAAGCCAAAAACCCGGTGGAACATACGAACTGCCGATGAAAACAAAGTTGCTGTACTAGCTGAAGAGCTTCATATCACACCTTTGGTTGCAGCCCTGCTTGTGAATCGAGGCCTGGATACGATTGAAAGTGCCCGATCATTTTTATTTGTAAAAAATCAAACTTTTCATGATCCATTTTTATTGAAGGATATGGATAAAGCAGTATATAGAATAAAAGAAGCGATTCAAAATGGAGAGAAAATACGTATATTCGGTGATTATGATGCGGATGGCGTGACATCGACCACAGTGATGATGACGGCGCTGACGAGATTGGGGGCCGATGTTGACTTTTATATCCCGAATCGGTTTACAGAAGGATATGGCCCGAATCCAATGGCATTCCGCCTCGCAGCTGAGCAAGGGGTGAAGGTATTAATAACCGTCGATACCGGAATTTCTGCAGTCGATGAAGCGAAACTTGCCGGCGAGCTTGGCATGGATTATATTTTGACCGACCACCATGAACCGGGACCGGAACTGCCTGAGGCATTGGCAATCATCCATCCTAAACTTGAGGACAGTTCCTATCCATTCAAAGAGCTTGCCGGAGTAGGGGTCGCATTTAAGCTGGCACACGCCTTGCTTGGGGAATTGCCTGAGGATTTGCTTGAGATAGCGGCAATCGGCACGATAGCGGATTTAGTGCCTTTACAAGGGGAGAACCGCGTCATTGCCGCGAAAGGCATCGAGCAGTTACGTTTGACGCGCCGCCCGGGACTTGTTGCCTTAATGAAAGTGGCGAATGTTCAGCAGGAAGCATTGAATGAAGAATCGATCGGCTTTGCGATGGCACCGCGGATCAATGCTGTCGGGCGCCTTGGAGATGCCGATCCCGCTGTCGATTTACTGTTGTCACAAAGTCTGGAAGAAGCGATTGAACTTGCCAATGAAATCAATGATATCAATAAAGAGCGACAGGAAATGGTTGCGGCAATGGCGGAAGAAGCGATTGCTGAAGTCGAGGAAAACTTCCCGCCGGAGTCCAATGGTGTACTCATCATCGGCAGGGAAGGCTGGAACGCCGGAGTTGTGGGGATTGTGGCCTCTAAACTTGTTGAACGCTTTTACCGGCCAACGATTGTATTGAGCTATGACCGGGAAAAGGGGTTAGCTAAAGGCTCTGCCCGGAGCATCGCCGGTTTCGATCTATTTCAAAGTCTTTCCGCCTGCCGTGAAATGCTGCCTCATTTCGGTGGACATCCGATGGCTGCTGGAATGACTTTGAAAATTGAAGATGTTCAGGAGCTCAGGGACCGCATGAACTTGATTGCGAAGGAACAACTGAACGAAGAAGACTTCACACCCATTACAAACTTGGACGGGGCAACGACTTTAGCTGAAGTTTCCATTCAAACGATTCAGGAGATGAGCTTGCTGGCGCCATTTGGGGTTACGAATCCTAAGCCGAAGATTTTGATAGATTCCGTCCAGCTTTCAAGTGTCCGCAAAATTGGTGCGAACCAAAATCACTTGAAGGTCCAGCTCGAAGATGGTGATAGTCACAAACTAGACGGTGTGGGCTTCGGTCTCGGCCATTTTGTCGATGAAATTGCTCCGCACGCTGAAGTCTCTGTTATTGGTGAGCTTTCCATCAATGAGTGGAATAATATGAAAAAGCCCCAGATCTTTGTCCAGGATGTCTCGGTGAACCATTGGCAGTTATTCGATTACCGCGGCAAAGGACAGGCAGAGAAGTGGCTTGCCGACATTCCTGTACAAAACCGGAAAATCGTCATTTTCTCGGAAGATATTTATCGCAGATACCCCTTTTTGCAAAAACATCCAGATCTTGTTCTTATCAAGAATGAACTGGATGCTGAGCAGCTCGACTGCTTCGAAGGTCATTTGGCATTCATGGACATGCCGCCGTCCAGGGAATATTTGAAACGGGTGATCGCCAATAAGAACCCTTCGCGTATCTACGCTCACTTTTCCCATGAACAGGACCATTTCTTAAGTACGATGCCAACAAGGGATCATTTTAAATGGTTCTATGCCTTCCTTGCCAAAAAAGGTCCGCTCGATGTGAAAAGATACGGTGATGACCTGGCCAAATATCGCGGCTGGTCAAGAGATACAGTGGATTTTATTTCTAAGGTGTTTTTTGAGCTTGATTTTGTTACAATAGAGAATGGGTTAATTATGCTCACAACCAATGCGAAAAAACGCGATCTCAGCGAATCTGAATCGTATACAAGAAAGAAAGAGCAATTTGAGCTTGAACAAGAGCTTGTTTATTCTTCCTATCAGCAATTATTCGATTGGTTCAATCATTATTTAGCTCATGAGGCAACAGACCTTGAGGAGGAAACAAAGCAATGGATTTAAAGCAATATGTAACAATTGTGCAAGACTGGCCAAAACCGGGTATTGTCTTCAAAGACATTACAACATTAATGGATAACGGTGCAGCTTATAAATACGCAACAGACCAAATCGTCGAGTACGCCCGCGATAAAAATATCGACTTGGTGGTAGGGCCTGAAGCACGCGGATTCATTATCGGATGTCCAGTCGCATACTCATTGGAAGTGGGCTTTGCGCCAGTGAGAAAAGAAGGAAAACTTCCACGTGAAACGATAAAAGTCGAATATGGATTAGAATATGGCAAGGATGTATTGACAATCCATAAAGATGCCATTAAACCGGGACAGCGTATCCTGATCACGGATGATTTGCTTGCTACCGGGGGAACAATCGAAGCGACGATCAAATTGGTTGAACAGCTTGGCGGAATTGTAGCCGGGATTGCATTCCTTATTGAATTGACAGACTTGGATGGTAAAGATAAATTAGACGGCTATGATGTCTTGACATTAATGAGCTTTTAATAAACGAGAGCACTCACCAGGGTGCTCTTTTTCTATTTTTACTCATTTTAGCTGGATTTTGTCGAATTTCCAGTGAAAAAATGCTCTATTCTTCATAAAATACACGTTTAACTCTTTACATCCTTGCCTTTTTTTTCGATAATAGTAATAATAAAGAGTTTTTCTGCTAATAAGTTTATTTGCACTTTTATCCGTTTAAGCGGATTTATTTTTTTTCGCAAAAATTGTCACGTTTTGCAGAATAAAGGGAAGTGCTACCAATCATACTCAATCCGGATCATATCCGGTGGCAGTTAAAGTGGGGTTAAGGTGATTAAATGGCTAATGATCAAATATTGACTGCCGAGCAGGTTGTGGAACGGGCCAGCTTATATCTTCAGCCGGAAGAAGCTGAATTTATCCATAGAGCGTTTAAGTATGCAGAGTATGCTCACCGAGAACAATTCCGTAAATCGGGAGAGCCGTATATTATTCATCCGATTCAAGTGGCGGGCATTCTGGCTGATCTTGAAATGGACCCTGCAACCATTGCGGCAGGTTTTTTACATGATGTTGTTGAAGACACGGAGATCACTTTGAAGGATATTGAAGAAAATTTCAGTCCTGAAGTCGCCATGCTTGTGGATGGCGTGACCAAGTTAGGGAAAATCAAATATAAATCACAGCAGGAGCAACAGGCGGAAAACCATCGGAAAATGTTCGTGGCGATGGCCCAGGATATACGGGTCATCTTGATCAAGCTTGCGGACAGACTGCATAATATGCGGACATTGAAGCATCTGCCGCAGGAAAAGCAGAGAAGGATATCGAACGAAACGTTGGAAATCTTCGCACCGCTTGCCCATCGTCTTGGTATCAGCACGATTAAATGGGAACTGGAGGATACTGCACTAAGGTATTTGAATCCTCAGCAGTATTACCGAATCGTTAACCTGATGAAGAAAAAGCGTGCAGAACGTGAAAAGTATCTGGAAGAAGTCATTGATGAAGTGCGTAAAAACGTTGAGGAAGTCAACATTAAAGCTGACCTTTCCGGCAGACCGAAACATATATACAGCATTTATCGTAAAATGGCTTTGCAGAATAAGCAGTTCAGCGAAATTTATGATTTGCTTGCAGTTCGGATCGTCGTCAATAGCATAAAAGATTGCTATGCCGTTTTAGGGATCATCCATACATGCTGGAAGCCGATGCCTGGCCGATTCAAAGACTATATCGCGATGCCGAAGCCGAATATGTATCAATCACTTCATACGACGGTGATCGGACCGAAAGGCGATCCGCTGGAAGTGCAGATCCGAACTTCCGATATGCACCGCATTGCCGAGTTCGGGGTTGCCGCGCACTGGGCTTATAAAGAGGGAAAAGATGTCGGTGAACAGCCTTCACTGGAAGAAAAATTGACTTGGTTCCGGGAAATTCTTGAATTCCAGGATGATGCGACTAATGCCGAGGAATTCATGGAATCCCTTAAAATAGATCTTTTTTCCGATATGGTATTCATTTTCACTCCAAAAGGCGATGTCATCGAACTGCCATCAGGATCCAACCCGATTGATTTCGCTTACCGGATTCACTCGGAAATCGGAAATAAAACGATTGGTGCCAAAGTGAACGGGAAAATGGTACCGCTGGATTATAAACTGAAAACTGGCGACATCATAGAAATCTTAACATCGAAGCATTCATATGGTCCAAGCCAGGATTGGCTTAAGCTAACGCAAACATCTCAAGCGAAAAATAAGATCCGCCAATTCTTCAAGAAGCAGCGCCGGGAAGAAAATATCGAAAAAGGCAAAGAGCTTGTTGAAAAGGAAATCAAGGATATGGATTTCGACCTGAAGGAAATCCTGACTGCCGAGAATATCAGGCGTGTTGCGGATAAATTCAACTTCCTGAATGAAGAGGATATGTATGCCGCAGTCGGATATAACGGAATAACAGCCCTTCAGGTGGCCAACCGCCTTACTGAAAAATGGCGTAAGCAGAAAATGGTAGAGCAAGAAGCAGATATTTCTGAAGCGGTAGCCGATCTGAAAACCTTCTCCAATACATCTAAAAAACGTGACTCAGGCGTACAGGTACCGGGGATTGATAACCTGCTTATCCGTTTATCACGCTGTTGCAACCCAGTTCCAGGGGACGAAATCGTTGGTTATATAACCAAAGGCCGTGGAGTTTCAGTTCATAGACAAGATTGCCCGAACCTAGATAGCGGGGATGCCGATCATCGCCTCGTACCGGTTGAATGGGAAAGTACGATTAACGAACGCAAGGAATACATCGTTGAAATTGAAATCAGCGGCTATGACCGCCGCGGCTTATTAAACGAAGTGCTGCAAGCCGTCAATGAAACCAAGACCAACATTTCAGCGGTCTCGGGTAAATCCGACAGGAATAAGGTGGCGACCATTCACATGTCGATTTATATTCATAACATTGCCCATTTACAAAAGGTCGTCGACCGCATAAAACAAATTTCGGATGTTTATTCCGTCAGAAGGATAATGAACTAAGGAGTTTTTATTGCCATGCGAGTTGTTTTACAACGTTCCAAAGCGGCAAAAGTAGTTGTCGCAGACCAAATAATCGGGCAAATCGACAGCGGGCTCGTCCTGTTGGTTGGTATCACCCATGGGGATACCATCGATGACGCAGCCTATTTGGCCGATAAGATTGTCAATCTAAGAATATTTGAAGATGAAAATGAAAAGATGAACCATTCACTATTGGATGTGGGAGGTTCGATTTTATCAGTTTCACAATTCACCTTATACGGCGATTGCCGTAAAGGCCGTCGACCCAACTTCATGGACGCCGCCCGTCCTGAAGAGGCGAATGAATTATATGAAGCATTTAACGAGGAACTTCGCAAGAAAGGCGTCCATACGGAAACAGGTCAATTCGGTGCCATGATGGATGTTCAGCTTACTAATGACGGTCCCGTTACATTAATGCTTGAAAGCAAAAAATAACCTGCAGCGGCAGGTTTTTTTGTTGGTGTGAGAGAAGAAAAGCCAGCTTCGATGCGAAGCTGGCTTTTCTTCTCTTTATTTAAAATACCGCGCCAATCCATTATAGATGGCCGATGTGACTTTTTCTTGATATTCATTCGATGTTAACGTCAATTCTTCCACTGGATTACTTAAATAACCTAGTTCAATGAGTGTAGCCACCCGTTTATTTTCACGGATAACATGGAAATTCCCGTAACGTGATCCACGATTGGGCACCTGCATGGTAGAACCGAGTGAATTGGCCAGTGTAGCCGCCAAGGCACGCTGATAGTCATGATAGTAGTATGATGTTATCCCGCTGGTGATCTGGTCCTTGGTGCTATCATAATGGAGGCTGATGAAAGCATCCGCGTTATGTATATGTGAAGTGCTGACCCGGGAAGGGAGTGGAACATAGGTATTTCCGCTTCTGGTCAGAATCACTTTAGCTCCTGCCGCCTGAAGTTTGTCACGCAGCAATTCTGCCGTTCGAGTCGTCAGGTTTTTCTCAAGTGTTCCACCGACGCCGATTGTACCGCTATCCCTGCCGCCATGGCCGGGATCGATCACAATGGTTTTATCCTTTAAGTATTTCTCAACGCCAGGCCGTTGGATCTGCTCGGAATTCCCTTCGATCGTCACGATCCATCCGGCCACATAAGCTGTTTTTCCGCTCTTAAGTTTAATGGAATACCAGTCGCCTTCCATACCCGATGCGGAGAAAGTTTCACCTGTATTGGCCTGCTTTACAATCTCTGAGTTGCCATCAGGCTCGCTTCTAAGGATCGTACCATCATGAATGATGGTAATCTTGTTTCCTTTTACATCAACCTTTTTTTCCTTCCCCGTTTCTTCAGCACTCTCTTTTTCCAGGTACCAACTCACGACCCAGCCCTTTTTTGAACCGGAGAGCTTTATTTGTGTCATATTTCCCTTTGTTTGCAGAACGGCGTAAGTCTCATCCTTGTTCACCGAACCGATGACCTTGCTTGAGAGAGAGGCTTCTTTCCTGACATTTAAACCCGTAGCGGTCACCCTTGCGGTGGCGCCTGCCGTATCATTTTTCATATCAGCTTTATCATCGTTTACTTGTATGTAAGATTCAGCTACCCAACCGCGGACTCCTTGGAAATCAATTTCAGCCCATTCATTTTCAACCCTGTAAACGGTCACTGACGTATTTTTATTCAGCTTTCCGAGCGAGGCACTGCTTGTGGATGGTTCCGAACGGACATTGAGCCGATCAACCAAAGTTACACCGGTTTTTACGGATTGATTCGTTTCTTTTTCCTTAGTTGAATCTTTCTTCACTGCATTTCCTGATGCGGCGGGAAGCTTCAAGTAGTCAGATGAGACCCAGCCTTCGATATCAGCCATTTCGACCTTTATCCAATTTTCATTCTTTTCAATGATGTCAACAGCCGTTCCTTTACTCAAGGACCCAACCGTTTGAAATGTAGTGCCGGGACCTGTGCGGACACGGACGGAGCTGCCTGTTATCACGCCTTGTCCGGATTCTTTTTTGACCTGAGTGGTTTCAGACCCCGTTTGTTTCTCCACTAACCAATTGGCAACCCATCCCGTTTTGCCGACGCCGATCCGGATTTCGATCCAGTCGCCATCCTCATTCAGAATGGGATACGATTCCCCTTTTTCCAGTTTTTTTACGATAGGGAAACTGAGGCCTGCACCTTCACGGACATTGACCACTTGGGTCGTTACGATATTTTCCCCTTCATCTTTTCCAAAAGCGTGATTGATGGGGAAAATCGCTGAGAATATCAGCATCAGTGTCAGGCTGAATAAACCCGATTTCTTCTTCATAAGTTGTCTCTCCCTTTTAATGTCTATAAAGTATGTATTCTCGTTCAATGAAAATTTCCCTCTTTCCCTGTGCAAAAAACATTTTTTTTGGGAAAGAATAGAGCTTATATAACTCTAGGAGGGAACCACATGAAATTCAGCGAAAAAGATCAAACGAGCTTAAGCGGAGGCAATCAAGTACTGGGTGTCGATTTTCACGATTTCATTCAAAAGGAACAAAGCGCAAACCTTGTTGAATTGGCATCCGAATTCGGGGTCAATGTCCGGACGATCAAAAATTTGAAAAAACGTTTGAACCAATAAAATGCGACAAAATCCTCAGTCTGCCTTGACATTTGATGTTAACGTCCGTATGATTATAAAATATCAGACTTATTACTGCAATAACCAATGATGGAGAAGAGTAATTAAGAAACACATGAAAAGAGAGGAAATGCCGAGGCTGAAAGCATTCCACATGATGACTTAATGAAAGAACCCTCCGTAGGCTTCACTCCGAACGGATTTACTTAATAGGAGATGGACGTAAAACAGGCGTTAACTGTTCTTGAGCGGGGGCACTTTTTCTTGTGCTTCAACTAGGGTGGCACCACGGGATATCCAAACTCTCGTCCCTTGTAACGGATAAGTTACAAGGGGCGGGAGTTTTTTGTTTGGAAAAAATCAGTATAGCGCCGTATCAGAAATGGCGTCTTGCTTTAAAGGAGGAAACACACATGTCTATTCAGATTCCTAGAGGTACCCAGGATTTATTGCCTGGCCAAACGGAAATTTGGCAGTATATCGAGAACACAGCGCGTGAGATTTGTCACCGTTACCAATATAAAGAAATCCGCACACCGATTTTTGAACATACGGAATTATTTTTACGTGGTGTAGGGGATACAACCGATATCGTCCAAAAAGAAATGTATTCATTTCAAGATCGCGGTGAAAGGAACTTAACCCTTCGTCCTGAAGGCACTGCATCGGTTGTACGGTCATATATCGAGAACAAAATGTTCGGGTGGGCCAATCAACCGGTCAAGCTTTATTATATCGGGCCGATGTTCCGTTACGAACGTCCGCAAGCAGGCCGGTTCCGCCAGTTCGTTCAATTCGGCATCGAAGCTTTAGGAAGCAAGGATCCCGGAATCGATGCAGAGGTTCTGTCACTTGCGATGAACCTTTACAAGGAACTTGGTTTGAAAAAGCTGAAACTTGTGATCAACAGCCTTGGTGATAAGGAAAGCCGGACAGCGCATCGCAATGCGTTAATCAAACATTTCCAACCGCGCATCGGCGAGTTTTGCGGCGATTGTCAAAACCGTCTCGAAAAAAATCCTTTGCGTATCCTGGATTGCAAAAAGGATCACGATCACGAATTGATGAACACGGCTCCTTCCATCATTGAATATTTAAATGATGAATCCCGTATTTATTTCGAAAAGGTGAAACAGCACTTAACCGATTTGGAAATCGATTTCGTCGAAGATCCGACCCTAGTGCGTGGCTTGGATTACTATAATCATACCGCATTTGAAATCATGAGTGATGCAGAAGGCTTTGGCGCCATAACTACCCTTTGCGGAGGCGGCCGTTATAACGGGCTAGCTGAAGAACTTGGCGGACCGGAAACACCAGGAATCGGCTTTGCACTTAGCATTGAACGCCTGATTGCTGCCCTCCAAGCAGAAAGCATCGAGCTTCCGATCAAAAAGGGAATTGACTGCTATCTTGTTTCATTAGGTGAAACAGCCAAGGATTATACCGTCAAACTTGCCCATCAATTGCGGAATGCCGGTTTTACCGTCGAAAAAGACTATCAAGACCGTAAAGTGAAAGCACAATTCAAATCAGCCGACCGCCTTGAAGCAAGATATGTGGCGACACTCGGGGATGATGAATTGGCAAATAATAAAATCAATGTGAAGTTCATGGAAACCGGTGAACAAGTCCAAATGGATCTTGCTACATTCGTAGAACAATTCAAAAAGCTTCAGGCTTAAGGGGGAAATACCATGTTTGGCAGAACATACTTCAATGGTGAAGTGACAGAAGCAGCTATTGGTGAAAAAGTAACATTAAAAGGATGGGTACAAAAACGTCGGGATTTGGGCGGGGTCATTTTTATCGACCTACGTGACAGAAGCGGAGTCGTCCAAGTCGTTTTCAATCCGGACATCTCGGCAGGTGCACTGGCCACAGCCGAAAAAATCCGTAATGAATACGTCCTTGATATCCAAGGAACAGTCATCAAACGTGATGAAGCCAACTTCAATCCGAACGTAACAACAGGGACCGTCGAAGTTCAAGCTGAAAACGTTACAATTTTAAACGAAGCAAAGACCCCTCCATTCATCATTGATGAAAGAACCGATGTATCAGAAGATATCCGCTTGAAATATCGTTATTTGGACCTGCGTCGCCCAGCGATGTTCGAAACGCTGAAAATGCGTAACCAAACAACAAAAGCGATCCGTGATTACTTGGACGGTGAAGGCTTCCTTGATATCGAAACACCTATCTTAACGAAAAGCACACCTGAAGGAGCACGTGATTATTTAGTGCCTAGCCGTGTACACGAAGGTGAGTTCTATGCACTTCCGCAGTCACCGCAAATCTTCAAGCAGCTATTGATGGTATCCGGTTTCGAACGTTATTATCAAATTGCCCGCTGCTTCCGTGATGAAGACTTACGTGCTGACAGACAGCCTGAATTCACGCAAATCGATATTGAAACAAGCTTCATGAGCCAAGAAGATATCATCAACACCGCTGAAAACATGATGGCTAAAGTGATGAAAGAAGTAAAAGGATTGGACGTAACACTGCCATTCCCTAGAATGACGTACAATGAAGCGATGAGCCGTTACGGTTCCGACAAACCGGATACACGTTTCGGAATGGAACTTAAAGATGTTTCCGAAATCGTCAAAGACAGTGACTTCAAAGTGTTCACCGGCGCTGTTGCAAACGGCGGACAAGTTAAGGCGATCGTCGTTAAGGACGGAAATGCGGACTATTCCCGTAAAGATATTGATGCATTGGCTGAATTCGCAGCGATTTACGGTGCAAAAGGCCTTGCATGGCTGAAAGTTGAAGAAGACGGCGTAAAAGGGCCAATCGCCAAATTCTTCGCAGAAGATCAAGAGCAATTAGTATCTGCATTGGAAGCTGAAGTGGGCGATTTAATTTTATTCGTCGCAGATAAGAAAGGCATAGTTGCCGATGCACTTGGTGCACTTCGCAACAAGCTTGGTAAAGAAAGAGGCTTGATTGATCAAAGCAAATTCAACTTCCTATGGGTGACGGACTGGCCATTATTTGAATATGACGAAGAAGAAGGACGCTACTATGCAGCACACCATCCATTCACAATGCCATTCCGTGAAGACATGGACAAACTGGAATCAGACCCAGCAAGCGTCCGTGCACAAGCATATGACCTTGTCTTGAACGGCTACGAACTTGGCGGTGGATCACTGCGGATATTCGAACGCGACGTTCAGGAAAAAATGTTCAAAGTACTTGGATTCTCCGAAGAAGAAGCAAACGCACAATTCGGCTTCCTAATGGATGCATTCGAATACGGAACGCCGCCACACGGCGGGATTGCCCTTGGACTGGACCGCATGGTCATGCTGCTTGCAGGCCGTACGAACCTACGCGACACCATCGCGTTCCCGAAAACAGCAAGCGCAAGCGACCTGCTCGTTGACGCACCAAGTACTGTAAGTGACAAGCAATTGGCCGAACTTAACCTAAGACTTGCTGCACTTAAAAAATAATTCATTTGGAAAAAATATGAAAAAATACCTAGGTGTTTTTTCTTGAAACAGTGTTAAGCATTATGATATGATGTCTTCAATAAGTAAGAGTCCTGATGTGTTCGTTCTTTAACCTATAAGTTTTGACCGAACACTTATAGTTACCGGGAGCACTAGTTTCCTGGCCGCGTAAAAGCCTCCCTCGAAGAGGACTTACAAACGCGAGGAACCGAGCACCCACCTGCGGAGAGCGGGTTCAAAACAAAGGCGTAAACGGCACAATTGGGACTCTTACACCTTACAAAGCAACTCATGTTAAACAACATGGGTTTTTTTGTGCGTCAAAATGGTTAACTCAAGAGTAAATGGCGTTAATCTACGAGTAAAACGCAAATTTACGAGTAAATGGTGCAAACTCACGAGTAAAAGGTGAGAATTCACGAGTAAACAGCGTAAATTCACGAGTAAAACGCAAATTCACGAGTAAACAGTGGAAACTCACGAGTAAATGGCGCGAACTCACGAGCAAAAAGCGTAAATTCGCGAGTAAATGGCGCAAACTCACGAGTAAACAGCGTAAATTCACGAGTAAATGACACAAACTCACGAGTAAACAGCGTAAATTCGCGAGTAAAACGCAAATTCACGAGTAAACAGCGTAAACTCACGAGTAAAACGCAAATTCACGAGTAAACAGTGGAAACTCACGAGTAAATGGCGCGAATTCACGAGTAAATGGTGCAAATTCACGAGTAAGCTACAAATCTCATGAATTAAATAGCGCAAACTCACAGTAAAACGAGTGATTTCATTTCCTAGCAGGAAAAAAGGGCATTTATAAAGAAGCTAACGGAGAAGGAGTTGATGTATGGATGCTAAAACCGTGTGAAATGCCTATGAAAATGCTCAAACTGGAGGCATTAAGCAGGAGGCTTTCAGCCAATCATCCAAAACAGGAAAGAATCAGGAACGACTTCCAGAAAATCCGTGCAGGATATAACGGGGAGCGGAGTATCGGAAAAGAGCTGAAGAATCTTCCGAAAGAATATTGTGTATTTCATGATTTGAGATTAAGCTGCGATGGGAGCCGATATTTTCAATTGGATTTCCTAATATTCACCCGGAATTACGGTATCATCATTGAAGTGAAAAATTTTGCGGGAACGCTCTATTTTGACCGCACCTATCCCCAATTGATTCGGACAAAAGATGGACAGGAACAGGCATATCTGGATCCGCTAATCCAGGTTGACGTGCAAAAATCCCGATTAAATGATTGGCTTACTTTTAACAATTTCCCCTCGTTGCCGATTGAAACGCTCATTGCCAATGCAAACTCGAATACCATCATCAGGACTACCCCAGGTTTTACCCCCATTTTCAAAAAAATCACGGGAAAAGAAACTCTGTTAACCAAAATTCACACTCTTGAAGAAAAGTATCCTCCTGAGCTATTAACCCAAAGGCAAAGGAATAGACTTTCGAACACGATTCTGCATAAAAACACTCCTCATAATCCTGATATACTCGAATTGTATCAAATTGATGAGCAAGATCTGCTCAAAAGCGTTCAATGTCCTGAATGCTCTGCTCCCCATATGCAATATCACTGGGGCAAATGGGCACGCAGTCAATGTTCTTACGCCGCGAAAGATGCCCACATTCAAACTCTTCGTGATTTTGCTCTCCTCATAAAACCCAATATAACAAATAAACAAGCACGGCTCTTTTTACAAATCGATTCAATTGATATCATGCAACGGATGCTATCTGCACTGGAATTGCCTTATTCGGGGCAATTTAAAAATAGAGTTTATAAACTTGATGGATTAATTCACGAGTAAACAGCGTAAACTCACGAGTAAATGACGCAAATTCACGAGTAAACAGCCCAAATTCACGAGTAAATAGTGCAAACTAGCGAGTAAACAGCCCAAACTCACCAGTAAAAACCCCAAACTAACGAAAAAATCCCAAAAACCATCGAATTAACTTAAATTCCAGCATTTAAGTAACATTCCGCAATATAGATTCGTAAATTATAGTAAGGTTGAGCGATAGTCAGCCAAGGATAGAAAGTAGTGAGGGCATTGAAAGATTTATTGTATGCAAAGAGGATGGAAATGCTTCAATTAGTGGAGCGGCTAGTGAATATAGATAGTGGTTCTCATACGAAAAAGGGTATTGATGAAATTGGTTCGATTTTAAAAGCGAAATTTGAAAGTCTGGATTTTATTGTGAATATCGTTGAGCAACAGAATCATGGCAATCAGCTGGTCATCCAGCATCGTGATGCGCATCAGCCGCATATTCTGGTCGTCGCCCATATGGATACGGTTTTTCCGGAAGGCACAGCGCAAAAACGTCCTTTTAAAGTGAAAGGAAGTCGGGCATACGGTCCTGGTGTAGCGGATATGAAGTCCAGTTTGGTTGAGCTTTTTTATGCGGTCCTTTGCTTGAAACAGACGGGGCAGACAGGCTATAAGCATATCCAAATCATTCTTAATAGTGATGAGGAGATCGGATCTCCGTCGTCCGCTTCACTCATATCCGAAAAAGCGGCCAATAAGAAGTTCGCGTTAATTCTTGAACCGGCTAGGACGGATGGTTCTCTTGTCACGGCAAGAAGAGGCTGCGGTCAGTTTAAAGTGGATATCGTCGGGGTGGCTGCCCATTCAGGAATCGAACCGGAAAAGGGACGAAGTGCGATTGAAGAATTGGCCCATAAGATCATCGCCTTACACCGGTTGAATGATCAACAGAAAGGAATCAGTGTCAATGTTGGCATGATTGAAGGAGGTTCCGCTGTCAATACAATCGCTTCCCATGCTGCTGCTTTTGTGGATGTGCGGATTTCGGAAAAAAAACAGGAAGGCATCATCCTCCAGCAACTTAAAAAAATCTGTGCTGAAACCTATATTCCAGGAACGAAAACGACATTAAGCGGGAAAATGGACCGGTCCCCCATGGAAAAAAATGTGAAAACTAACTTGCTTTTAGAGACGATCCGTCAGGCCGGGAAGGAAATCGGCATCGAGATCACGGATACGGCCACGGGTGGAGGTTCGGATGCTTCCATCACGTCTGATTTGGGAATTGCGACAGTGGATGGGCTCGGGCCAATTGGAGGTAATGCACATAGTGAAGAGGAGTATTTGGAAATTCCAAGCCTGACGGAAAGGACTCTCCTATTGGCAACCATCATTCAAAAATTATCAAAAATGACCTAGTGCACCAATTCCGATTAGACTGCTCATATTTCGCTTGTCATTAATGATGTTTATGATATATTGTTAATTGGGAAGCTAAATAAGAACAGAATTTATTGGAGTTGAATATATATGCTGCATCAGTTTTCACGAAATGAATTGGCAATTGGCAAGGAAGGAATCGATATTCTGAAAAATACGACCGTTGCTGTCCTGGGTGTTGGAGGCGTTGGTTCATTTTCAGCCGAAGCATTGGCACGTACCGGGGTAGGCCGTATTATTCTTGTGGATAAAGACGATGTCGACATCACGAATGTAAACAGGCAGATCCATGCTCTATTATCAACAGTCGGTCAACCGAAAGCGGAATTGATGAAAAATCGCATTCAAGATATCAATCCCGACTGCGAAGTGATCGCTCTTAAAATGTTCTATACAGAAGGGACGTTTGAAGAATTCTTCAGTTATGGCCTGGACTATGTCATTGATGCATCGGATACGGTCATTTATAAGATCCATGTGATGAAGGAATGCCTGAAACGGAATATCAAGGTGATTTCAAGCATGGGGGCCGCTAATAAGATGGACCCGACGCGTTTTCAAATTGCCGATATCTCCAAAACGCATACAGATCCGCTTGCCAAGGTCATTCGTACTAGATTGCGTAAAGAGGGCATACCAAAGGGAATTCCCGTTGTTTTCTCCGACGAGAGCCCTATTGTCATTCGTGAGGATGTCAGAAAAGAAGTCGGCAATGATGAGGCAAAAATCCGTAAAGCCCAAATGCCACCGTCTTCGAATGCTTTCGTACCATCCGTTGCAGGTTTAATTGCAGCAAGCTGGGTGATCAATGATATATTGAAAGACATTGAAGTTCGCCGTGTAAATGATTGATAAAAATTAACTGACTCTATAAAGGGTCAGTTTTTTTTGTCGAATAGTAGATATTCCTTTTAATAACTTTTTTATCCATATCATATAGACGGGGTCGAAAGAATGAGATACACTATTTTCAGAATATTGTTTTTATTCAGATATTCTGTTTGTTTAAAAGAACACACAAAACAAGGGGGTTTCAAATGAAGAAGAAAAAGCTAGCAGGAGTGTTTCTATCACTTTCATTGGTTGCAGGGGCGCTGGCGGGTTGTAGCGGCGACTCGAAAACTAGCAGTTCAGGCGGAGGTTCTTCAAATTCGGATGACACAATCAAAATTGGGGCCAACCTTGAATTGTCTGGTGGTACGGCATCATTCGGCCAATCGGCTGCAGATGGTTTGAAACTGGCCATCGAAGAGATTAATAAAGAGGGCATCAATGGTAAGAAACTGGAAATCGTTAAGGTTGATAATAAATCAGATGCAGCAGAAGCTACAAGCGGTTCGATCAAGTTAGTCAGCCAGGACAAGGTTGTGGCTGTAGTCGGATCTGCGACAAGCACGAATACATTGGCACAGGTTCAAGTCGCACAAGATAATAA
>NZ_JBHVQU010000053.1:0-26198 GCF_042886655.1 Peribacillus sp. NPDC058002
CTACTAGAAGATATACAGCAATCGGATGGTAGCCATATTTTATACTGTTTTAATGAATTGGAAGCCTACATTGAAAATGAGGCAACTTTCATCAAAGCCGGTGTTGAACAGGGAGACCATATCCTGGTCGTCGAAAATGACCGTATCTTTCCTTTCGTGTATAAGAAATTGCAGCTTCATTTAAACGAGGAGCAATTGGAGCAAGTGCATCTTATCAATAATTTTGATTTTTATTGTTTTCATGGAGACTTCCATCCTTCGACTATGGTTAATTATTTCTTGGAAAATATCGATATATACACTAAACGCAATCAGTACGTGCGGACTTGGGGCCATGTTGAATGGGGCCACGACGATCAAGCCAGCTTAGCGATAGGCGAATATGAAAAAGGAATCGACAAACTGATTGAGGAACGTGGATTGATTTCCGTTTGTGCATACGATGACTGCAGAATGCCTGCCGAGCTTAAAACAAACTTGATCAAGCATCATGGGGTCCTGATAACCGATGAAAAAATCACGATGTTAGCAAACGGATAAAAGGGGAGAGCCATTTGGAAAGTTTTACTGAACGGGTAATTACTATCATTAAACATATCCCTTCCGGTAAAGTGATGACATATGGTCAAATCGGACAGCTCGCCGGTAGTCCGCGCGGTGCAAGGCAGGTCGTAAGGATCCTTCATTCAAGCAGCAAAAAACATGACCTTCCTTGGCACCGGGTAATCAATGCCAAGGGAGAAATCGGCATAAAAGCGGAGGGCGCCGCAGAACACCAGAAGGCGATGCTCGAGAGTGAAGGCATCACAGTCACGGAACGGAATACCATTGACCTCGAAGCTTTTCGCTATCATCCAGAAATATTTTAAATGGGAAAGCCAGATAAAAGAGGAGGCGCGGGTGCGGACGAAAAAACCCAAGTAACGGACTTACGAAATCGAATTAAAAAGAGGCTGATCCAAGCGGATCAGCCTCTTTTTAGGTATTATGAACGGGCATGCATGGCAGCATTCATACCGGCTAGTCTTCCGGTTACTAATGCCGATGTGATATTATAGCCGCCTGTGTATCCGTGTATATCCAGAATTTCACCGCAGAAATACAGTCCGGCCATCAGTTTGGATGCCATTTCTTTTGGGTGTATTTCTTTGACGGATACGCCGCCGCCCGTGACGAAGGCCTTTTCTAGAGGCTGGGTGCCGTGTACTCCGAATTGGAAGTCCTTACATAGTTCTGCAAGGCGGCGGATTTTTTCATTTGATATCGTCGCTCCTTGTTCTTGAAGGTCGATGCCGCTTCGCTCAAGCAGAAAGTGAAGGTATCGTTCAGGAACTAAACCTTTTAAAGTATTTTTAATGGCTTTTTTCGGTTCTGCCTTGATTTCCTTCATAATGCCTTGAAAGACCTCTTCCTTGTTTCGGTCCGGCAGGGCATCGAGTTTCATTGTCACTTCCGACAGGTTCCATTTTTTCATCGCTTTCACGACGAATTGGCTGCATCTTAGAACAGCTGGGCCGGAGACGCCAAAATGGGTGAAGAGCATATCCATTTGGTGTGTGATCAGGGCCTTGCCCTTTGGGTTAAGGACACTCAATGAAACATCGCGAAGTGCGAGACCTTGGAGTGTTCGATCTTTAATGAATGTTTCCTGGCTAAGTACGGGAACTTCAGTTGGGAACAGTTCGGTAATCGTATGCCCCGCCTTTTTAGCCCATGCGTAGCCGTCTCCGGTCGAACCGGTGTGGGGAACTGATTTCCCGCCGACTGCAATCACGACTGCATCCGTATCGATGGTCTGTCCATCTTTTAACCGGACACCGCTTGTTTTTCCATGTTCATAGAGAACTTCCGCTACTGGAGAGTTCTTATAGATCGTTACTTTTAAATTAGACAGGCGCGTCAGAAGGGCATCCACGACACTTTGAGCTTTATCGTTGACGGGGAACATCCGGCCATGGTCCTCTTCTTTTAGGGCCACGCCCAATTTTTCAAAGAATTGAATAATGTCTTCATTATTGAACTCTGAGAAAGCACTGTATAGAAATCGCCCGTTTCCAGGGATATGCTGAATGATTTCATCGATTGAGAGCCTGTTCGTCACGTTGCAGCGTCCGCCGCCCGAGATGGCTAGCTTCCTGCCGAGCTTCTCGCCCTTATCCACTAACAGGACATGTGCCCCTTTTTCCCCGGCAGCTATTGCTGCCATCAATCCGGAAGGGCCGCCGCCAATTACCACTACATCATATTTCAAATTGATCACCACTTTATCATTTTCAGTCCCTTCATTATATAGCAAGAGCCCGTCAGATTGCGAATGTAGAAAAAAAGGAATTATTTGTTTGTGTATTATCTTCGAAAACGATAAACTTGAGTGTAGTTTTCTATAGAAAAAATACTTTAATATGATAAGATAAAGAGCGTGTGAAACGTAACTGACAGAGGCAGGAAGGGATTAGATGTCATCTAAGTTTTTAAAAGGGGCTTTTATATTAACGCTGGGAGCGATCATTTCCAAGGTACTTGGTTTATTTTACGTCATCCCATTTGAACATATGGTTGGGAATAAAGGGGCTACCCTCTATCAATATGGGTACGTTCCATATACCATTTTCATTAGCTTTGCGACGGCAGGCATGCCGCTTGCTGTTTCTAAATTCATTTCGAAGTATAATGCGCTCGAGGAGTACGCCGTCGGTGAGAAGTTATTTAAATCGAGCCTGAAATTAATGCTTGTCACCGGTTTTCTCGCTTTTTTGATTCTCTATACGATGGCACCGATGTTCACTGGGGTCTTTGGGGTCAGGCAGGAAGATGTCAAAGATGTCACGGAGATCATACGGGCAGTCAGCTTCGCCTTGATTTTTGTACCGTTCATGAGCATCATCCGCGGCTTCTTTCAAGGTCATGAGGCGATGGAGCCAACGGCCATATCTCAGGTAATCGAACAAATTGTCCGCATCGTGTTCCTTTTGGCCGGTGTGTATGTTGTTTTGAATGTCCTTGATGGAGAGTTAGTGAGAGCCATCCAAATCGCTACCTTCGCGGCGACTGTCGGGGCTGTCGGCGGTTTAGTGGTGTTATTTTGGTATTGGAAAAAACAAAAACCATATTTGGACAGCTTGATGAAGAAAGACCGGGGGACGATGGAAATTTCCCTGAAGGAAATCTATAAAGAAATATTTCTATCATCGATTCCTTTCATATTCGTCGGAATCGCGATGCCAATGTTTCAGTTTGCGGACTTATTGTCTTTCAATAAGGCGATGTCGTCCATCGGGTTGCAGCATGTCGCAGAAGATGCCCTTGGGGTGTTGAATGTATATGCCCAGAAGCTTGTCTTGATTCCGATGACGCTTGCAACCGGGTTTTCAATGGCGCTTCTCCCTTCGGTGACGAAGGCATATGTAAGCGAGGATTCAGAAGAGTTAAACCGCCAGCTGAACCAAGCTTTTCAAATTTTGTTGTTCATTACGATTCCGGCGGTCGTTGGCATGTCGGTGCTGGCCGATCGGATCTATAGTGCCTTTTACAGCCATGATCCACTTGGAATCAGTGTCTTGAAGGCATATGCGCCCGTTTCCATCTTGTTTGCGCTTTTCTCCGTTTCGGCGGCGATTTTACAAGGGATCAATCAGCAAAAATATACGGTACTCAGCCTGCTTTTGGGCTTTTTAATCAAATTGAGCTTGAATATCCCGTTAATCAAGATGTTTGAAACGGAAGGATCCGTTTATGCTACGGCATTCGGCTATTTGGCTGCTGTGCTGCTGAATTTATATGTCATTACCTACTTTACTGGATATCGTTACAGCCTTACCATCAGACGATCTGTTTTGATTTCCGTTTTTTCAGTGATAATGGGACTGGCTGCATGGGGCATGAATAGTTTATTATCGCTGTGGCTTACAACGGAAGGGCGATTCCAGGCGATTTTGATCGTGGCCGTTTGTGCAATTCTTGGAGCGCTCATTTATGCGGCGCTTTCCCTGAAAAGCAAACTTGCCCACCGTTTGTTCGGTGCCCGGATCGATCGGTTAAAAGCTAAGTTAGGATTATAAGCTGGAAGTTTGATGTGTAAAAAAAAGGGTATTGAATGGTGAATCCCCAAATTAAAATATCGTGGCCTTGCCTGTCATTAAAGTGGGCAAGGCTTTTTATGGAAAAGGCTTTAGGAGGAAATGATGAGAATTGATAAGATTTTATCCAATATTGGTTATGGCAGCAGGAAAGAAGTGAAAAAGCTCCTGAAATCCGGCGCCGTCAAGGTCAATGACAGGCTGGTCAAGGACCCGAAGGAACAAGTGGACCCTGATAGGGAAATCGTGACGGTTCATGGTGAACGGGTTGAATACAGGGAATTCATTTATTTAATGATGAATAAACCGCCAGGCGTATTGTCGGCAACGGAGGACAACTACCAAGAAACGGTCATCGACATCTTGGAGCCGGAAGATTCAGTTTTCGAGCCATTTCCTGTAGGCCGTCTTGATAAGGACACAGAAGGTTTATTGCTGATCACGAATGACGGAAAGCTCGCCCACCAACTGCTGTCCCCAAAGAAACATGTCCCTAAAACATATTTTGCGGTCATTGATGGTGAAGTGACGGAACGGGATATCGAGGCATTCCGCAACGGCGTGACCTTGGATGATGGATACGAAACGAAGCCAGGTGAATTGAACATTTTAAAATCAGGTCTGACATCCGATATCGAGCTGACGATCATGGAAGGGAAGTTCCATCAGGTGAAGCGGATGTTTGAGGCCGTTGGCAAACGTGTCGTCTATCTTAAGCGTCTATCCATGGGAAGTTTACAGCTTGATGAGGAACTGGAGCTTGGTGAATACCGTGAGTTGACGGCGGAGGAGCTTGAACAGTTAAAGGCGGGCCAACCGGCTGAATGATATGTGGAAATAAAAAATGAGGCGGACAAAAAATTGTCCGCCTCAAAGTTTTTTTACATATCGATCTTGTTCGGGTGGTCGTTCTTTTTACGATGACATCTTCACCTTTTTACTTGTTGTCGTCCAAAGGCCTCGGCTTGGGCTTTGAACAAGGTCATTGTATGCTAAGACATTTAAATCGCGCTGCACAGTTCGAGGAGTGATGCCAAATTCTTCTACAAGCTCTTGAGTAGAAACCGTACCGTTATTACTAATGAACATATAAACGGATTTAATACGGGTTAACATGCGATTTGTTGAAGGTTTCAAAAAATCACTCCTTATTCTTTTCATTGTTATTTTGAACAAATGAAAACAACCGATATGTCGGACAGCATTTCAGCTGTCACTATGTACTTGCTATACCCACCCTATAACTCCTCGGAAACATTTAGAAAAAATAAGATGTCATTAGCTTCATTCTACCCCTTTGCAAAAGCAAATTCTAGGGAAAAATACTAATTGACTAAATATTACATTTATTATATCAAATTTTAACAAAATTATTCTTTATACATATACAAAATTAATAAAGAGTTGTTCCATTTGTTCTTGATCTTATTTTGCCAATACAGGACGCTTAATATGCATTTCGAGATTCGATATGTCACACAACACGAACGTTGACTTTTATGGCATGTACAGGTTACTTTACGTAAAATGATTATAAATCGTAATTATTACGCTTTGTGTATGAATAGGTGCTTGATGGCTTGCGGTTACGATGTCATAATGAGGTATCGGGCCGTATAGATTTTTCATACATATCTAAAAGGATTTAAATATAAACCAATTCGAGGTAGAGCCATATGAACGAAAGATTAATGGAGTTTTTATTGCGCGACGAAGTAACCAGACTTTCTGGCGTCAAAAAACAAGTGTATGAATTCATCGTGAACGAAGAAGATTATCTTGCATCGAAGGCGGACACGGTCGATCAATTCATGAGATTGCTTGTAAAGCATTCACCGCCCAGGCTCGCTGCCCGTCATTTCAATATGCCCTACGGGGAAATCATTCGTTTCATGAATGAAATAGAAGATGAACTGAATGAGAGATTGGAGGAAAGATGCAAGAAAGTAAAATGGATGGACTTCACGGAAAAGGACCAACAGGCATTTGTGGAATATCATAAAAAGTTATATCTATTCGTAAATTAATAGGTTCATGAAAATGCCCCGGTATGAAAGGGCATTTTTTATTTGTCCGGAACCGTTAAATGGGAACCCGCTATGAATGGACCATAAGAGCAAGAATGAGGACGATTTGGAGCCGGATTGATTGTTAAAATGAGAACAAATAAATTTTAGGTGCAAATAGTATGACTAACATAAAGGAATTCAATGAATTACACTTTTCGAACGACCTGTTGATATTGGGGAATGCCTGGGATCTATTATCGGCCTTGATTCTCGAGAAATCAGGATTCAAGGCAATTGGAACGACAAGCTGTGGAATTGCCAACTCCCTTGGTCATCCTGATGGCGAATTGATTGATTTTGAAAGACATTTAGGTATCATTAAGCTTATTGCGGATAATGTGAAAATTCCCGTCACTGCAGATATTGAAGCAGGCTATGGTGAAACCGCAGAAAAGATTGTCGATAATGTGTTAAGGACGGCAGACGTCGGTGTAGCCGGGATCAATATTGAGGATTCGCTCAAAAAACAAAAAGGGCTAAGAGATATATCCGAACACTGCAGCATACTAGTAAAAATAAGAGAATCGTTGGATAATAATGGGTATGAAGATTTTTACATCAATGCTAGAACAGATACTTATTTTCAAAAAGAAAATCCTCTTCAGGAAACAATAAAGCGGGCAAAAGCGTATGTGGAGAGTGAGCAAGCGGAATATTCATCCCTGGATTAACGAACCATGATGAAATAAAGGAAATCACTTTGAATATAGGTGCCCCCCTTAATGTATTATCTTTGCCTGTATTAACGAATGGTAAGGAGCTTGAAGAATTAGGCGTGAAACGTCTCAGCTTCGGAAATGCCCTATCCGATAAAGTCATTGCAGAAAGAGATACAGCACGAATAGTTGAGCTAAATGACACCTCACATTTATATGGGAACTAAAACCTGAAAGGATGCGGAGTATAATGGCTGATGCTATCAATCTTTCCTTTGAAGAAATGTGGGAGAAAATCATTGCCTGCGACCCTAAATATGACGGATTAGTCTTTACGGCCGTAAAGACTACAAAAATATACTGCCGCCCTTCATGCAGGTCAAGGAAGCCGAAAAAAATAAATGTGAAATTCTATCATGATATCGATGAAGTCGAAAAGGCTGGCTTCCGTGCTTGCAAAAGATGCCAACCGGAAGTTGATGATTCCCCGCAGATGCGACTTGTCAGAGATGTCATCGCTTTTCTGGTAAATCAGTATAACCAAAAGGTGGAGTTAAAGGATATTGCCGACCATGTCGGTGTAAGTTCCTATTATCTGGAGCGGCTATTCAAAAAGGAAACATTAGAAACTCCCCGTTCCTATTTGGAAAAAATAAGAGTCGATAAAGCGGCATTTCTTCTAGCAAGCACAAGTCTAACGAATCTCGAGATTTCCCTTGAAGTAGGATTTCAAAGCCCTTCGAACTTTTATAAGGTATTTCGCCGTTTGAAACATTGTTCTCCCAGTGAATATCGAAACATGTAGGAAAAGGGGAATTGAAAAAAATGGGGTGGGAGGCAGGCATCCGCTTCCTTCTATCTAGGAGGTCTTTATATGGGTGAATTATATAAATTAGATTATGAATCGCCGATTGGAATAATCGAGATATCAGGAACGAATGAGGTCATCTGTTCCATAATGTTCGCTGAAAGGGATATAAAGATAAATATTATGCAAGATCAAACGCCCAAGGTTTTGGTGGAGTGCTTTCGTCAGCTTGATGAGTATTTCAAAGGTGAACGCAGGGAATTTACATTTCCTTATTTACTTGAAGGGACCATCTTCCAAAAAAACGTGTGGAATGCCTTAACAGGAATCCTGTATGCTAACACGGGTTCGTATAAAGACATCGCCGTTACAATCGGTAATGAAAAAGCCATAAGGGCAGTAGGGAGCGCAAATGGCCGGAATAAGTTAAGCATCGTGATTCCTTGTCATAGGATAATAGGTTCAAATGGGAAATTAACCGGTTATGCGGGTGGCTTATGGAGAAAGGAATGGCTCCTTCAGCATGAAAGGAATCTAAAGTAGGATACTTGGCTCAACTTTATGGGAATCGGCAGGACCCAGTCAGAGTCAAAGCCATGAAAATAGCTTGAGTTTCACTCTCCATTGATGGAGGACACAGTTTTTTTATTTCAAGTTGCAGTTGATTTCAGAAATTCACTCCCTTTCCGCCGACTGTCTGCCAAGCCTCCTCGACGCAAGCGTCTGTGGGGGCTTGGCTAGCCAGTTATTCGGCAGGAGTGTCACAAATTTCTTCAATCCAGTGAGTTTACCTGCAGATTTTTTCTAAAAAAACATTCCAGTTGATTGGAACGGAAGGCGCGAGACTCCTGCGGGAAAAGCGAGTCCAGGGGAGACCCCACAGGCGCAAAAGCGCCGAGGAGGCTCCCGGACCGCCCGCGGAAAGCGAGTGCCTGGAGTGGAAAAAACGTTGTGATGAAGGTGAAGCTTTGGGCCAATTGGTCCTTGAACATCATTTATTATGGATTTCCCCGTCATTTGTTAAACCGTTCTTCGTTCCAAATGCATTGGGCATTCGCTGAACCCCTTTTGTCTACAAATTGAAAAACGGGAACTATACGACTGTATAGTTCCCGTTTTTTCTTTCTTTTAAGAAAGAATCAATTGTGTGTCGGTCTCTTTAAACGAAGAGATGAAATCATTATGTAAATGATCGTCAGTGATGATGTAATCGATTTTATCCAGTGGCGATATGCCGATGGTCACGTCTTTTCCGAACTTTGTGCTATCAGCGGCAACATATACTTCTTGAGATAAATCAATGATTTTTTTCCGTGTATTCGCTTCTTCTAAATTATAGTCGGATATGCCTTTTTCAATGGTTATGCCACTCGCGCAAATGAATGCTTTTGAAATATTCAACTCACTAAAGTTGAATAAGTAGTCAAATGCAACAATGGACTGTTCATTTCGCCTGACTTTCCCGCCTATGATCAAGATCTCAATATCGCTATGGATGAGTTCGTTTACAACAGGGATCGAACTGGTTATCACCGTCAGTTTCTTTTTCTGTTTTATATATTTAGCGATTTGATAGGTTGTCGAACCACTATCGATATAAATGCAATCCCCATCGTCGATATACTCACTGCATTTTTGGGCGATGGTTTCCTTTTCTTCTAATTGACTGAACATCCGTTCATCTATTGTCGATTCTCCAAACTTCGATTGAACCAGCTTAACGCCGCCATAGATTTTTTCTATTTTTCCTTGCCTTGTAAGAAGGTTCATATCCCTTCTGATGGTTTCTATGGAAACTTGCAGTTCTTCAGTAAGCTCGGCAATCTTCATAACTTTTCTAATCGTTAATAACTCGATAATCTTCTTTTGCCTTTCAAGAGGAAGCATAAGTTTCACCCGCCTTCTTCATATCTTTCTTTCTGATATTCATTTTAAGTGTACTGTGTACCATGAATATATTCAACAAGTAGATGATAAAAATATCACTAGTTGGTCAAGAGTTAGTATGGAGTTGGTAAAGAAGTGTTCAATATTTACAGAGTATTTACAAAAAACTCAAATTCGTTTTACAAACGGCTTTTATACTAAGGGTGTATCAAAGGAGGTGAACGGTTTGCTAAAATTACAAAATATTAGCAAGCAATTCGATGGAAAATCAGTTTTGGATAATATAAATCTTGAAATTAAAACGGGGGAGATCGTTTCACTATTAGGACCAAGTGGAAGCGGCAAAACTACTTTATTACATATAATTTTGGGCTTGACGGGCATCAATCATGGGAAAATCATTTTCAATGATGCCGATTTGAGTAACGTGCCCATGAAAGACCGGGGATTTAATATCGTTTTTCAGGATTACGCTCTTTTCCCTCATTTAAACGCCTATGAAAATATCGTTTATGGATTGAGGAACAGGAAGGGATCCGTTTCCAAGGAAGAGCTTCAGGAATACATCGATTTCCTGGAATTGACACCGCATTTGAAAAAAAGGATCAGCGAATTATCCGGGGGTCAGAAACAAAGGGTTTCGATTGCAAGGACTCTTGTAATGAAACCGAAGATTCTATTACTTGATGAGCCACTGAGTGCTTTGGATGGTGTGATCAAGGAATCGATAAAGGAACGCATCAAATCCATTGCCCGGGAATATAAGCTGACGACAATCTTAGTGACACATGACCCGGAAGAGGCTTTGACGATGTCCGATAAAATTTTGATCATTAATCAAGGGAATATTTCTCAATTTGGATCACCACAAGAGATCATCAATCAGCCAGCCAATGATTTTGTTAAGCAATTCATTCTTAAGCAACTGGAGATCAAGAGAGAAAATATTTATAACTTATTCGGTGAAAAGTATGCCTGATGTAAAACCGGCAATGAGAGTCATATATATACCTATCTTACTGCTATTTGCCGCTTTTCTTTTCTTGCCGCTTGGCACATTGTTCGTCCGTTCTTTTGAATCGGCTGATGGAATCAATCTCTCGAATTATCTAACGGTGCTTTCAAATGCAGAGCTGATGAAGTCATTTGGAAACAGCGTGAAAGTCTCGGGTCTTACAGCCGTCATTACGACCGTTTTAGCCTTTTTCCTGGCCTATTCCATCCATTGCACACAGGTTTATAGGCCATTAAAAAGTGTAATTAAAACAGGGATCCTAATTCCGATGCTGCTGCCGACAATCACATTCGGGTTTGCGATCATCTACTCTTTCGGCAATCAAGGGATCATAACGAAGGTTTTTGGAAGGAATCTATTCGATATATACGGATTTAATGGATTATTGATAGGTTATGTGATTTATACATTGCCATCAGCTTTTCTTCTCATTAATAATTCCTTCAAGTATATGGATAAAAAGTTCATCATCGTTTCAAAATTAATGGGTGACGGAACGATAAGAAGTTTCATGAATACGATCATACGGCCATTGGCGGGAACTTTGGGTGGAGCTTTTGTACTTTCCTTCATCTTGAGCTTTACCGATTTTGGGATACCGGCTTCAGTCGGCGGGACTTACTCCGTTGTTGCAACGCAACTGTATCAAGTCATGCTAGGTTCAATCCCTGATTTCAATAATGGTGCAGTGATTGCCATTCTCATGCTCATTCCGGTAGTATTCAGTGTTTTCCTATTAAACTATCTCGAAAAACTGAACTTTCATTATGATAAGTTCAGCGATATCGAATTGACGCAGCACAAAGGCAGGGATATATGTTTTGGGGGTATCTCGCTGCTGGTCTTAATAGGGATGTTTTCAGTATTTGCGGTCATGTTCATTGCACCATTTTTAACTAGTTTCCCTTACGACCTCTCGTTCACCTTAAAGCACTTTATCGACACATTCCAATCGGGCGATTTAACGGCAGTCTATAGGAACTCCTTATTCGTCGCCTTGATGACCGCCGTACTGGGAACGTTCATCGCCTTTAGCTCGGCTGTTTTGAACGTCCGGACGCCCCTTAAGGGGAAATCGTCAATCGATGTCATTTCGATGTTGACGAATACAGTACCGGGAATGGTGTTAGGTTTATCTTATTTGCTGCTGTTCAACGGCAGCAGCTGGAAGGGGACCTTTGCCATCATCATTCTATGTAACATGGTCCATTTCTTTACGACACCCTATTTAATGGCGAAGAACTCTTTATCCAAAATGAACCCTGCCTGGGAAACCACCGGGAATCTATTGGGGGACAGCTGGATCAGGACAATCTATCGAGTCATCCTGCCTAACTCGGCATCCACTGTCATCGAGATGTTCAGCTACTATTTCATCAATAGTATGGTGACGATCAGCGGAATCATCTTTTTGGTCACCGCCCAAACCACATTGGTGGCCAGTAAAATTAAAGAGCTTCAGCATTTTGCCAAATTCAATGAAATATTCATCCTGTCTTTACTTATCTTTTTTACAAATCTACTCGTGAAGCTGCTTTGTGATCATTATCAAAAACGACAATTCAAACATTAATGAGGAGGATATTATGTTTAAAACGATGAAGATAACCTTACTGTCTCTAGTAGCTTTAGGTTTGGTATTTGTATTGGTGGGCCGTAACAGCGGCAAAGCGGATGAGGAAAAGGTGGTCATTTATACGAATGGTGATGAAGAAGCCACTTCAGCAATGGAGACTTCCCTGAAAGATGACGGATACGAAGGGAAATATGTCCTTCAATCATTAGGCACATCTGAATTAGGAGGGAAACTGCTGGCAGAAGGCGCTGAAATCGAGGCTGATGTCGTGACGATGAGTTCCTATTTCATCGATAGTGCACAAGAACAGCACTCCATGTTTAAGGACCTGTCATTCAGTACAAAGGCATTGGAACAACACCCATCCTATTATACGCCAATTTTAGCAAATACCGGTTCCGTAATTGTGAATACGGAAGTTCTCAAACAAAAAGGCCTGCCGATGCCGACCACGATTAAGGACTTAACAAAGCCGGAATATAAAGGGCTCGTTTCAATTCCTAACATCCTGGACTCTTCAACTGGGTGGCTGTTAGTTCAAGCAATTATCAGTCAATACGGTGACGCAGAAGGGAAAAAGGTTCTCCATGACCTAATAGCAAATAGCGGTCCGCATCTTGAAAGCTCAGGTTCAGGTCCAATCAATAAAGTGCAAGCAGGGGAAGTTGCTGCCGGTTTTGGTTTACGCTACCAGGCTGTGATGGCTAAAGAGTCGGGCTTACCAATCATGTTTGTCGATCCGATTGAGGGGAATTTCTCCTACACGGAATCCGTAGCTGTCGTGAATAAAAATAATGAAGCTAAAACCAACTTAGCGATGAAAATGGCAGAAACGATCAGTAAAGATGCTAGAGAAGAACTGTTGAAACATTACCCGGTCGCACTTTATGAAGGTGAAAAAGTGACGGAAAAGAACAAACCGGCCCACCCTAAGAAATTCAAACAGCCACTAACGGTAGAATTATTAAAACAGCATCAAGAGTTCTTTAAATCAGCACAATGATAAATACAGTGAGGAGTGAAGGAAAATGAATACATATAAACTTTTAACGCCTGGACCGCTGACCACTACTAGTACGGTGAAACAGGAAATGCTTGTTGACCGCTGTACGTGGGAAAATGATTATAAAGAAATCACGCAAAAAATCAGAGCCCAGCTTCTTGAATTGGCATATGCTGCAAACGGGGAATATTCGGCTGTACTTATGCAGGGAAGCGGATCGTTTGTTGTGGAATCTGTGCTGACGACTGCACTTTCAAAATCCGATAAAGTGCTGATCATAACGAATGGCGCTTATGGAAAAAGGATTGTGAAAATGGCCGAGTGCATCGGACTGAATCATGTGGAATATGGCGTTGAGTACAATGAATTTCCAAAGGAGACTGAAATCCGGAACATTTTACTGGATGATAGTGATATCACACATATTGCAATGGTTCATTGTGAAACGACGACAGGGATTTTAAATCCGATAGAAATGGTTTCGAAAATATCAAAGGAACAAGGGAAAACCTTGATCATTGATGCGATGAGCAGCTTTGGCGGAGTGGACATGAATGTACCTGAACTCGGAATTGATTATTTGATCAGCAGTGCAAATAAATGCATTCAAGGAATCCCTGGTTTTGGTTTCGTCATTGCGAAGCTTGATAAATTGTTGGCATGTGAAGGCAATGCCCGCAGTTTGTCCCTGGATTTATATGATCAGTGGAAAGAGATGGACAAGGATGGGAAATGGCGTTTCACATCTCCGACACATGTAGTGGCCGCGTTTGCTAAAGCGTTGGAAGAATTAACGGAAGAAGGCGGCATTCCAGCCAGATTCGCCCGCTATAAAAATAATAATGATAGGCTGAGGGAGCTGATGGGTAAATTGGGCATTCATGCGTATATCTCACCTGATAAACAATCGCCCATCATTACAACCTTCCTTTTTCCTGATGAAACCTTTGATTTTGGGGACTTCTACAATTTCATCAAGGAGAGGGGTTACGTAATATACCCCGGAAAGCTGACTGAAATAGATACATTCCGAATCGGCAATATTGGTGAAATCCATGAAGAAGATATCGAGGAACTTGGCAGGATCGTAGAAAAATATATGAAAGTGGTGACAGTATGAATAAGGTAGAGGGAATCATTTTGGATTGGGCTGGAACAGCTGTGGATTTTGGATGTTTTGCACCAGTGAATGTTTTTGTGGATATATTTAAGAATGCTGGACTGGACGTGACGATGGAAGAAGCCAGAGCGCCGATGGGCATGCTGAAAATCGACCATATTCGTGCGATGCTGACCATGCCAAGGATATCTTCGTTATGGGAAGAACAATACGGAAGGCCATTCAATGAGGAAGACGTTGAAAAACTATATGCTGAATTCGAACCGGCACTGATGATGTCATTGGCGGATTATACAGATCCCATTCCAGGGGTTATCGAGACAGTGGAAGCGTTAAGAAATCGTGGCCTGAAGATTGGGTCTACAACGGGTTATACGGATACAATGATGGAGGTCGTCGTACCAAATGCTTTGAAGAAAGGGTATCGGCCGGATTTCCATGTCACCCCGGATGCAACCCACTCGATTGGAAGGCCTTATCCATACATGATATATCGGAATATGGAAGAATTGAAGTTAACCGCATCATGGAAGGTAGTGAAGGTAGGAGATACCGTTTCCGATATGCAAGAGGGAGTCAATGCTGGGGTATGGTCGGTCGGAATCATTGTCGGAAGCTCCGAGATGGGATTGAGTTTGAATGAGTATACTAGTTTACCAGAACGAGATAAACAAAACCTCATCTCTAAAACGGCAAACACCTTTATGCAAAACGGAGCAGACTTCACCATCAAAACGATCGAGGAACTGCCTGAACTCATAGATCGGATCAACCTTCTTATAACAGAAGGGAAAAGGCCACGTTCAAGCTAACAGTCAGTGCCAGAAAAGTGCAGCATCTTTCATCCTAGAGTAGGAAAGATGCTGCACTTTTTCACTTTTGGACTGAGTGTTATCTTGATTCTTTTTATTTCATTTACAAGGTGAGGAAAGACTTACGACATCAATCTTTTCGTTAGATAACCATTCGATAGATTAATCCAATAATGATCTGTAGGTCTTATACCGACAATAGTTGTGTCTAAATCGTTTTTCATCTTTTTTATAAAGATCGTGACTTTATTTTAAATCTACACCATTTCTTCGATTTTCAATTCTGGCGGCTGTTTTTTAAGTCCATTTGTCAGTACGAGTAAATAAATGATGCCTATTATTAACCAACTTACTCCAAGTACTTTTGAGTGAGCATCAAGATTCACAAGCAGTAAAATATCAAGAGCAGCTCCTATAATAGGAAAAAATAAATATAAGACGGTTCCTTTTACCGAACGTTCTCTATTTCTAATATAATAATGGGCAATTACGGAAATATTAACACAAGTGTACGCAAGAAACGCCCCGAAATTAATAAATGATGCTACAAGATCTAAACTTAAAAATAAAGCAAGCAAAGAGACAAAACTAATGATCAGTATATTATTTACGGGTGTTCTATATCTCGGATGCAGGGTGCCAAAGAACTTTTCAGGAAACTGTCCGTCTCGCCCCATCGTATAGAGGACTCGTGATGCACTTGCCTGGGACGACATGGCACTACCCAATACAGCTAATGCGTAAAGCGCAAGATATATGGAGTACATCGCCTTTCCACCAACAAGTTTAATAATTTCGTAGGCAGCCGAATCAGGATTATTGAATGTGTTATACTCTGGCCATACAAGATACGAGAAATATGAAACACTTGTAAAGATTAAACCACCACCAAGAGTAATTAAAATAACAGCTCGGGGAATTGTTTTCTTAGGGTTCACTGTTTCTTCAGCAAACGCTGTAACTGATTCAAACCCAAGGAAACAAAAGCATAATAATGCTGCTCCAGCTATTGTATAAGAAAAGGGTTCTTTCGAATTATAGAATGGCTCAAGAGATAAAAGAGTTGCCGTGCTTTCTCCCATAAAAATTTCCTTAATAGAAAAACCTATAAAGATAAGGATAAAAAGAAAAGCAAAAATCGTTATGAATGCGTTTACATTTGTGGCAATCTTCAATCCTTTAATATTAATAAAAGTGACTAGAATCAGCATACCTGCAATCCAGATGTAACTTGGAATTGTAGGAAAGGCAGCTGAGAAAAAAATGCCAAATACTAAATAATTCACCATTGGCATAAATAAATAATCCATTAAGATCACCCATCCGACAAGAAATCCAACAGAGGGATTGAGCGATTTTTGCGTATAAACATAGGCAGAACCGGAAGATGGAAACGCAATTGCCATTTTCCCATAACTGTAAGCAGTAAACATCATTACCACTAGAGCAACTATCATTGCCCCTGGAACAGTGCCGTGGGAAATATTGGCCGCAATACCATACGTAGTAAAAGCTGTAGTTAACCCCATAAATGAAAAACCAAATAATACAACTGGAATGAGTGTCAGTGTTCTATCCGTTTTCCTTAAATTTGACATGTAAAATAATCTCCTCTTTTACCTGACTTAACCTTTTGTAAGAAATAGGGTCAATATTATTACTTCCAAGGCTTCTTTTATACGTGGGTTTCTAGAAATCATAAAAAAGTCAGAAAAGATGCTAGGGAGCCTACTTTGAATGATCCATGAATTTGTTGTCTTATTTCCCCATTCCTCGTAAGGAATTCCTTCTGTAGAATAACAAAGATAATTCCTGCAAAAATCTTCTCGCTGGCATCTTTACTGACTCCTGGAATTTCTTTAGTAGCGACTTGTTCAATAACGTGTATACTGATTTCTAATCAATAGAAATGAAAAGTAGAATATGAGATAACTCTAAGGAGGCTTTTTTATTTTGACAATAGTAACTCTGTTTTTATATCTGTATAAGGCATGTTATGATTGATCCCAACTTCGTGATGAACAATTTCACCGTTCAAAGTGCTGATACAATTTCTTACTATTACATCATTTTCTACAACCTCTTTCAAACCATTATTCGCAATGTTCATAATATATGGACCGGTTGTCATCAACATCATGTTTGTCGAGGTTTGTGGACATAGAGCCGGCATATTCGGGACACAGTAATGTAGGACTTCTTGTTCGTAGTAAACTGGATCCTCTAAAGTCGTATAACGTGAGGTTTCAATTATACCCGTTCCTGCAATATCAATAATAATGGAATTAGGTTTCATCTTACTGACCATCTCTCGTGTAATGAGAGGCGCGGTTACCCCTGGCATCGGATAAATTGTATTAATTAAAACATCACTTTGAATAAGTTCTTCGAACATCATATCTTTATCCCAACACAAAATGTCCACCTGTGGCAACTGATTGTTCAAATAATCAATGCGTTTCATTGATGCTTCCATGATTGTTACGTTCAATCCAAGACCCACAGCAACTTGCGCAGTATTGAGTCCAGCATTGCCACCACCAAGTATGAGTACATTGCTCGACGGTAAACCGGCCAGTTTCCGGAGAAGTATTCCTTTTCCACCATAACCATATTGAGCATATTTGACTGCTTCAAGCATTGCTAATGTTCCTGCAATTTCACTCATTGGTTTAATCGTAGGTCTTGTCCCATCAGGTAAAACGATTAATTCCATTGATAATGAAATTGCTTTTTTATCTAGTAATGCCTGTGTCATTTCATGATTTACATCTTCCGCCAAATGAAACCATGCCATTATCATTTGGTCTTCTTTTAGAAGGCCGTATTCATAGGGTTGAAGTTCCTTCACTTTAACAACAAATTCTGCCTTCTCATAAATTTCGTCAATCGTGTTTACTATTTTTGCTCCAGCCAAAACATATTTCTCGTCACAAAAACCACTAGCTTCCCCTGCCATGCTCTGTATTAGTACTTCATGACCGTAAGCTGTTAATTTTTTTACCCATGTTGGATTTAATCCCACTCTAGTCTCTGCAGTTTTTAATTCTTTAGGAACTCCTACTATCATTGTTCATTCTCCTTTTTAATCGTATTTAATTTATTGAACATTCTAAAATCTTACAGGGTAATGACAACCCTTTCATTAGACACGAGGTTAAATTTATATTAGTTTTTTTTTAACCAAGCACTTTTGGTCATTTTGATCTTTTATGAATAAGCATTGGCGAAAAAGCGGTAATTTTTCCAGTGTTTATCTAATGTTTTGGTCGTTTTAAGTTTTAGTAATCCATCGTTCATGCCCACATATAACTAATGAAAAATGATGTAAATGGATACCATCATGAAAGATTTGCAGGTTGATTAAGGTATTTCGTCAAAGCACGTAACAGAACGCATTACTTGGGGGTAAACAGGGATGGGGATCCATATTTTGTGGGTTTAGACTTTCTAGTATAGTTATAATAAAATGATACAATTAACAATTATTAAATGAGGAGGTACATATGCTTACAGTACAAGATGTTCTTAAGCGCTCACTCTTTTCAAAGACGGAGGTAGTTGCAGGGGCTAACGGGTTGCACCGTCAAGTCAAATGGACACATGTCCTTGAAATTCCGTTTTTTGATGATACCATCTTTCAGGGAGGGGAACTGATACTCTCCACCGGATTTGGGTTTGAATGGAGAGACTCCTCTAATACATCATTTTTGTTAAATCTTATCGAACGCAACGCTTCATGTTTATGTATAGAACTTGGACACTACTTCGAAAAGGTCCCTAATGAAATGATTGAGATGGCAAATGAGTATAACTTTCCGATTATTATTTTCAAAGAATTCATAAATTTCGTCGAAATAGCACAGGATCTACATTCGTATATCATTAATGCTCATCATGAGAAGTTGGTTACATTAGATTCGATTTCAAGAAAGTTCCATTCATTGTCACTCACTACTCATGGGTTATCAAATATTTTAAAGTTGTTGCAACAGAAGACAGAAGCACCAATTATCTATCTTCCAATAGAAGGAACACCTTTTTCGATTCCAGGATTGAAAAATGAATTCATGGAACAGCTACTTCAAACCATTTATGAAGATAAAGAACACTGGCAAGACCGAATTACAAATGATTCGCCCGTTGAATGGAAGGCATTAAACCATACCATTCTTCTCCAACCGATCGGAGCAATGGATCAAATCTGGGCGCACCTTGTTATGGTTTTAGATCGTGAATCGGATGAATTTGATTTCCTAATCCTTGATCGTGCTTCTCTAGCAATCTCGCAAGACTTATTGCGCAAACATTATTTGGATGAAAAACGATTACGTTTAGAATCTACATGGCTAAATGATCTACTTTATAGACGCATCAATAATGAGGAACAAGCAAGGGGATTTATTTCGTTAAAGTCTAAGCGCGCTTCTATACATTATCGAATTGCAATCGTTGATATCGAAGATGTTCTTCATCCGTCTTCATTAATTTTATCGGATGAAGAAAATGAATCTGCTATTTATCATTATTCTTTAAAAATTCGATCTGGGTTCGCAAAATATTCTTTTACACCCTATATCACATCAGTAAGAAATCAGATTATTGTATTAGCTATTGATCTTGGAACTGTCGATTCCTCTAAGGCACGCTTCTTGAAAGTGATCAATGCCTTGCTATATGTTAAAGAAGGTGAATCTAGCCAAATCCGTATAGGCGTTGGGCGACAATACCAGTTACTTTTGGATGCTCATACTGGTTATCGAGAAGCGCAGTTAGCTTTAAATTATCGTACGTTTTCAACAAGTGCCTTTTACGAAGACCTTGGCATCTTTCGGTTGATACAATTAATTCAGCATGATCAAGATACAGCCCATTTTATTGAAGACTATCTCTCTCCTTTAATATCCTATGATAAGGAATATGGAACGGAATTGCTTATGACTTTAGCAAAATACTTTGAGCTTGATCGCTCAAAGAAGCTTACTGCTCAAAAATTACATGTTGTAAGACAAACACTCTATCATCGGCTGGAAAAAATAAAAAAGATTCTTGATCTTGACTTTGATATGCCGGAGAATAGATTAAACGTTGAAATGGCTTTGAAAGCATATCAACTCATACAGCCAGTGGGAGTACCTACGAAGTAGTTATCAGCCGCCAACCACGGGGCGCATAGGTAACAGTGTGTTCCGCAATATCTCTCCGTCTACTTTCATAGAGGAATGAGACGAATAGAAAAAACTCTATATACACCATTTTTAACCTAATTTTACATTCTGGTGGTAATGTTCCATTTATCATTCATACCTTCTAAATGAATGGTAAGTTTTAGTGATTGAAAATAAAAAACTCTGTTGATTTTTAAAATGAACAGAGTTTTTTAATAAATCCATATTGTAAAAAGTGAAAAAAGAGTGTACCATTAAATGAGAATGATAATCAATAACAATTGGTTACCGGGGAGTGGACGTAAATGGAACAGCAAGATTTATTTGATGTAACGGTTATTGGGGGAGGGCCAGCAGGCCTTTACTCCACTTTTTATAGCGGACTTAGAGAAATGAAAGTTAAACTGATTGAATACCAGCCAAGGCTAGGCGGGAAAATTCATGTCTATCCGGAGAAACTGATTTGGGATGTTGGAGGGCTGACACCCACAACTGGGGAAAAATTGATTGAGCAGCTGGTGGAGCAAGGTTTAACATTCAATCCAACAGTCGTCTTGAATGAAAAAGTGGAATCCATCACACGCAATGAAGAAGGTATCTTCGTTTTACATATGGCTTCAGGTCAAAGGCACTTTTCCAAGACGATCATTGTCGCGGTTGGCGGCGGAATCCTGAATCCGCAAAAGTTGGAAATAGACGGGGCAGAAAGGTTTGAAGTCTCCAATTTAAACTATACTGTTAAGTCTTTCAATCGATTCAAGGATAAGACGGTGATCATTTCAGGCGGCGGGAATTCTGCTATAGACTGGGCAAACGAATTGGAGCCCATCGCCAAAAAGGTGTATTTGACATATAGGAAAGATAGTTTAGCGGGTCATGAATCACAAGCAAGGCAATTGATGGAAAGCTCTGCTGTTTGTTTCTTGAATACGACGATTACAAAACTGATCGCCTGCGCTGATCATGAATCAATTGAACATGTTGAACTGACGAATCACGGAACGGGAGAGGTTTCTTACTTGCCGATCGATGAGGTCATCATCAATCATGGTTATGAGCGTGATACATCGCTGCTTCGAAATAGTAAAGTGGATATAGCCATAGCCGACAATTATTATATTGAAGGTACTTCTGCAAGTGAATCCTCGATGGACGGAATATACGCTGCCGGTGATATTCTAAAGCATGAAGGGAAATTGAACCTGATTACAGGTACTTTTCAAGATGCTGCAAATGCCGTAAACAAAGCAAAGCAATATATCCAGCCTGACGCTCACGGAGTGGGGATGGTTTCTTCCCATAATGAAATCTTTAAAAAGCGCAACAGGGAATTAATCAAGGAAATGATGAAACCCGCTGGGGTACTTTAAAGAGAAAATAAAAGCTCCAGGGCCTCATGGGCCCTGGAGCTTTTTAGCACCTATAGAGATTCTTTAATGACCTTCTTGTAATGGAAGACGGATAGGATCCCGAAGATCGAATACAATGCCGTGTATAAAGCCATAACGATGATCATCGGTGTCCAAACTTCGGTCCCGAATAAGAACCATCCTGATTGGACTGCGAAATAACTATGAAGCAGCCCGACGACTAAAGGAATGCCGAAATTGAAAACTTGTTTTGCTTGGATTCCTCTTAACAAGTCACCTCGCGTGAATCCCAGTTTCCTTAAGATGGTGTAATTGGATTTTTCACCTTCACTTTCATCCATTTGCTTGAAATAGAGGATGCAACCGGATGTGATAAGGAAGGTTAATCCCAAGAAGGCGACAATGAACATGATAAGACCCATATTCTTCTTCTGGGTGTTGAACATTTCAAATTGGGAATCATTCACATGTTCTTCTTTAAAACTCATTTTATTGAATAGATCATTCGCTTTTTCAAGTTCAGCTTCATCCTTCACATCAATGCCGATATTCACCGATGAAACCTTTTGGATTTTCGGGTCGACATCCTTTTTCAAACGGTCGAATATCGTTTGGTCTACAATGGCGACGGGCATTCCGCCACTCGTGAAGTAATAGGACAAGAAGGTATCATCTTTCAATCCCATATATGTTTGCGGAATCACTTCGTGTTTGCCCTTCAGTTCAATCTTTCCGGAATCCTTCAAGGACATGACCTTCTCCATCATATTACTGTATCCGCTGAAAAGGGTCTCATCTTCGGCGAGGTTGATTCCGTTAACGGATTCATCACTGATGACGGGAAGGGTCATGATGTCCGGATCGAAGTTCACTCCTTCCAGGCTGGTTTCCATTATTTCCTTTACATTGACATCGACTTGAATGACATCGATCACCTTTTCGTCATAACCAATTTTACTGTCTGATAGTGCTTTTTTGAATGCATCTGCATCTTCCGTATCCGTCATCGAAAAATCGGTGGGGATAGAGCTTTGTGCCATTTTCTCCGCTGAGTAGTAGGAGATATAGCTTAATGATAATAACCCGATCGCCAGAGCGGAAACGGTCGTGATGATCGTCAATAATATCGCATTCGATTTCATCCGGAACATGATGGATGAAAGGGACAATACTTCATTGATGTTCAAATAGCCATTTTTCTTTTTACGGACGATGTTAAAGATGAAGCTTACGGATCCTTTATAGAATAGGTAGGTACCGATGATGACGGTTGCCAAAATGAAGACCATGGCCATAAAAAGCTCGGTCATCTCTGTAAAAGCTCCATCGAATAATTTGGATGAGACGACATAGCCGGCAATGATCAGGATGATTCCGAATACCCCGATGATCATTTCAAACATCGAAACCTTTTTCACTTTTCCTTCCGTCATTGAAGTCACTCTAAATAATGAAAGTATGGTCTGCCTTTTAATGAAGGCATAATTCATCAACATGATGAAAAGATAGATGGCGCTAAAAACGAGAATGGTTTGAATAAGCGGCTGAAAAGAAAATGTAAGGGTCGCGATCGCCTGGACACCCATTATTTTAAATAGGATCATGATGATCAATTTTGATGCGGCAAACCCAACAAAGATTCCCAGGAATACGGAACAGAAATACAAGATCAGGTTTTCCAGACTCAGGATACGGAATATCCTGTTCTTGGTCATGCCTATCAATTGAAATAAGCCAATTTCTTTACTGCGTCTTTTTATGAAAATGCTATTGGCATATAAAAGGAATATGGAAACAATTGCAACAAGCAGGATCGATGCAGCCTTGATGGAGGCGGCCCCTTTCACCGTACCCTCCGCTTTATCCAGCGCTGGGTCATATTGCAAGGTGACAAAGGCAAAGTATAGGGAAGCGCTGAAGACCAGGGCAAACACATATAGATAATAGTTCTTCAGATTCTTCTTCAGATTTCGAAAGATGAGTTGATTAATGCTCATTTTGAACCCCTCCCAATACACCTTGTGTTTTCATGATGTCCTTGAAGAAGGTTTGTCTCGATTGTTCACCCTTATTCAATTGTGTATATATTTGTCCATCTTTAATGAAAATGACTCGGCTGCAATAACTGGCCGCCACTGGATCATGAGTTACCATGATGATGGTCGCTTTGCGCTTTTGATTCATTTCACTCAGTTTGTTCAGTAAATCGGAAGCTGATTTGGAGTCAAGCGCCCCAGTCGGTTCATCTGCAAAAATGATGCTTGGATCATGGATGAAGGCCCGTGCTGCAGACGTACGCTGTTTTTGACCGCCGGAAATTTCATTTGGGTATTTATCTTTCACTTCATATATGCCCAGTTCCTTCGCCACGGCATCAAACTTTTGTGCCGCTTCATTAGGGGGTGTTTTTGTAATGGATAAGGGCAGAAGGATATTTTCTTTAACGGTCAGTGTGTCCAATAAGTTATATTCCTGGAAGATGAAGCCTAGATGGTTCTTCCGAAATTCGGCCAACTGCTTTTCTTTCATCCCTGAAATCACTTTTCCATCGATTGTAATGGTGCCGTTGCTGATTTTATCGATCGAGGAAAGGACATTAAGCAAAGTCGTTTTTCCTGAACCGGATGCACCCATGATACTTACGAATTCACCTTCTTGTATGCTTATATCAAGGCCCTTTAATACTTCTTGTTTATTGAATTTATTACCATAGCTTTTATGGATTTTTTTCGCTTCTAATATATTCATTTGGATACACTCCTTTTTTTCTATATCCTCATTATAAAAGGCCGTGAATTTCTTTTCCTTCGTTTGGACGAACAAAGAATAAAAGCATGTGACACTTTTGTCACATGCTTGTGATATTCACGAAATCATTTCTTTTTGGGAAGGTCAAGATAAAGGTCGTTCCGGTTCCAAGCTCTGATTTCACGTCAATGGAGATGAATAGGGACTCGGCTGCATTCTTTGTTAAATATAAACCCATGCCAGTTGCCGCAGTGTCACGATGATTTGTTGTGGAAGTGAATCCTTTATCAAATATGCGGGATAAATCCTTTGGGGCGATGCCCCGTCCAGAATCCTTCACTTCAAGAACCGTTTGTCCAGCCTGTTCATGGCTATATATCGCGATATCCGAGTTTTCACTGTATTTAATGGAGTTGGTCAGGAGCTGCCTCATGATGAAGGCCAGCCATTTGGCATCGGTAAGCACTTCGGTTCCATCCAATTGTATGTCGAAGCCGATCCCTTTTTGAATGCACCATGATTGCAGCGTTTTAATCTCATCAAAGATTATTGTTTCCAAATCGGTTTTCTCTATATACAAATCATTTTTGATGAAAGGCAAGCGCCCTTGGTGGAGCTGCTGATCAAGAAGCAGGTGAATGCGCAGCCACTCATAAGTCAAATGCGATTTCAGCAATTCATCATCCAAGCGGTCAATCATTAAATGCATCGCCGTCAATGGTGTCTTCACTTCATGAATCCAAGTTAATAATTCATCCTTCTCCTGTTCTAAAGTCATTTGACCAATTGATGCGGACTGCTTCAATATTTCGGTTTGGTTCATGATGCTGTTTTCTATGATTTTTTCGAAAGGGCTTTCTGGTTCGGCTATATTCGTAATATCCAGGTTGTCTTCCCGCGCTTCTAAACTTTTATAAAAATAGGTTTCTTTTTTATAGCGGAATATCAAAAATATAATGAATATGAGCCATGATAAAAAAACAATATACAGTATGGGCTTTAACGGAATGGCCGAATCAAGATAAGCGACAAAGATAATGAATAGATGAAGAAGTATGTAGAATATGATCCAGCTGAGCCTTTCCACGAGATATTTCCTGATCATGCATTTGCCTCTTCTACGGCGATATAACCCTGTCCAACCTTCGTTTCGATGAAATGTCCTAAACCCAGTTCATCCAATCTCTTTCGTAAACGGTTCACATTCACTGTAAGGGTGTTATCGCTTATGAAACGTTTGTCATCCCATAAGCTGTTGATCAATTCTTCGCGGCTTACGATCTTGTTTTTCTGTTCAATGAGCTTTTTCAAGATGAAAATTTCATTTTTCGTCAATTCGATTGTGCCAGTCCCGGCCGATACCGTGTTCTTCTCGTAATCCACAGTTGCGCCGCACCAGGTTTTCAATTCGACCTTTTCGGTATTGTAATTATAGACACGGCGCAGGGTGGCCTGTATCTTTGCGATGAGTACATCGAAATGAAAAGGCTTCTGGATAAAATCATCAGCTCCAAGCTGCATGGACATCACCATGTCGGTAGGATGATCACGTGAAGATAAAAAGATGATGGGAACATTGGAATGGGACCGGATCATTCTGCACCAATGAAACCCATCGAACTTCGGCAACTGTATATCAATGATGACCAAATCAGGTTTTATTTCCGTGAATTCCTGAACCACTTTACTAAAATCGCCGATTCCGTATATATCATAAGACCATTGCGCCAATCTATCTTTAATTTCATTGAATAACGTCGTATCATCTTCTATCAATAGTAGTTTAAACAAGGGGGTCACCGCACTTTCCAGCTTTTTCTTAAAAGTATATAGTAAAAACTCTATAGGTTCTAGAGGAAGGGAGGAACAGGAGCTATAATAGACTCCGGT
>NZ_JBHVQU010000054.1:0-25651 GCF_042886655.1 Peribacillus sp. NPDC058002
CCGTTTCTATTAGCAATCATCGTACCAATATTATACAAACTATTCCGACAAATACATACAGGATGGTTTGTATTGATTTTACCGATTCTCCTTTTCACGTATTTTTCAAGGTTCATTTCCGTGACCAAACAAGGGGATATCATTATGGAAAGCGCTACATGGATTCCTTCTCTCGGAATTCATGTTGATTTCTATATAGATGGACTAGGCCTTTTGTTCGCCTTACTCATTACAGGTATAGGTTCACTCGTCGTTCTTTATTCAATTTTCTATTTATCGAAAGAGAAAGAAAAGCTGAACCAATTTTACGTCTTCCTTTTGCTTTTCATGGGAGCGATGCTTGGTGTCGTCTTATCCGATAATCTAATTGTTCTTTATTCATTTTGGGAATTTACGAGTTTATCATCTTTTCTCTTGATAGGATATTGGAATGAAAGGGAGCGTTCACGTTATGGGGCGCAGAAATCCCTTTTGATCACTGTGCTTGGCGGCTTAAGCTTGCTTGGCGGCATCATTCTCCTTTCCATTATGGGGAATACATTCAGCATTCGTGAATTGATTGCCCAAAGCGGGGAACTTATGGACCACTCGCTCTTCATTCCTGCACTTTTGCTTGTGCTGCTTGGAGCGTTCACCAAATCTGCACAGTTCCCGTTCCATATTTGGCTTCCTGACGCAATGGAAGCCCCGACACCGGTCAGTGCTTATCTTCATTCCGCCACAATGGTCAAGGCCGGAATTTATTTGGTAGCCCGATTAAGCCCTGTCTTTGCAGAATCAGGATTATGGTTCTGGCTCGTCTCGATCGCCGGATTGATCACCCTGTTCTGGGGCTCATTCTCAGCAATCAAGCAGACTGATTTAAAGGGTATTCTCGCTTTTTCCACCATCAGTCAGCTCGGATTGATCATGTCGCTTTTGGGACTTGGTGCAGCGGCCCTCCACTATGAATCTTTTGGGGAAAATATATACTTGGCAGCCACGGTTGCTGCAGTATTCCACTTGATTAATCATGCGACCTTTAAAGGCAGCCTTTTCATGGTTGCCGGCATCATTGACCATGAAACCGGTACACGTGATATCAGAAAGCTCGGCGGATTGATGCAGGTGATGCCGATCACTTTCACCGTCGCTGTCATAGGCGCTTTTTCAATGGCTGGACTTCCGCCCTTCAATGGTTTTTTGAGCAAGGAAATGTTCTTGGCCAGCATGGTGAATGTATTGGAATTGAATATCTTCAATATGGAGACATGGGGGGTCCTTTTCCCTGTGGCGGCATGGGTAGCCAGTGTATTCACTTTTATATATAGCATGATCGTCGTGCTCAAACCCTTTACAGGCAAACTTCAGTTGCAACTATTGGACAAGAGGCCCCACGAGGCACCGGTCGGGATGCTGATATCCCCGATCATCCTTGCTTCGTTGGTCATCGTTTTCGGTATTTTTCCAAACTTGCTATCTTCACGGATCATTGAACCTGCGGTAGCCAGCATACAGCCTAGCTTGGCGGGTCCCGATTTCCAAGTTCATATCGCCTTCTGGCATGGATTCAATCCTGAAGTATGGATGACCGTCGGCATCATAGCATTTGGAATTCTTTTATACAAAACGCTTCCGAAGTGGCAGAAGATCACAAGATGGATTCCTGAACGCATCTCCCTGAATGCTTTGTATGATAACGGGGTTAGAGGGCTCGATCGCTCAGCATCATCCGTCATGAAATTTTTAATGACAGGTTATATTCGGACATATCTGCTTTCAATCTTTCTTTTCTTCATTCTCTCATTGGGCTTTACGCTATATTGGAAGGATGCATTTAAATTGGATACAGGGAACTTTGCCCGGATCGGCCTCTATGATTTGATATTGGCTGCGATCATCGTAATTGGCTCGATCGCCATTCTGTTTGCAAGATCCCGTTTAACTTCCATTATCATCTTAGGAGCGGTCGGTTATACGATTTCCTTATTTTTCGTTTTGCTGCGGGCACCAGATTTAGCCCTGACCCAACTAGTCATCGAAACGATTTCGGTATCCTTGTTTTTGCTCTGTTTCTTCCACCTTCCATTAATGGCAAGCAGAAAGGAAGAACGGATGACATCCAAGCTGAATAACGCGTTGATATCCATTGGTGTAGGAGTCATCGTGACATTGATTGCCTTATCGGCACATAGCCACAAACTATTTGATTCCATATCAAATTACTATCTTGAAAATGCTTATAAGGAAGCAGGCGGAAAAAACGTCGTGAACGTCATTCTCGTTGACTTCCGCGGACTTGATACAATGTTTGAAATCACTGTCCTTTCCATCGCTGCGCTCGGAATATTCGCGATGATCAAACTGCGTTTGACGGGGAGGAAAGATAAATCATGAAGCAAAATGACCTAATTCTTCAAACGGTTACGAAAGTCGCCGCCTTTGTTATCCTGCTGTTCGCGGTTGCCATCTTTTTAGGCGGGCATTATTCGCCAGGAGGCGGGTTTGTCGGCGGTTTAATGACTTCAGCCGCCATAGTCCTGCTGTTGCTCGCTTTCGACATTAAGACCGTTACCGGCATCTTGCCGATTGACTATAAGTTAATGATCGGTTCAGGCTTGCTCATATCCAGCTTGACCGTAGCCGGTGGGCTCGTGTTTGGGGTGCCCCTCATGACACATGTTTATCATTATGTTGATTTACCGCTTCTTGGGCACATTTCGCTTCATACCGCGGTACTTTTTGATCTGGGTGTTTATCTTGTGGTTGTTGGTGTAACGATGACCATTATTCAAACGATAGGGGAGAGTGAATAATGGAACTTTTAATGGCCATTGTCATTGGAATACTATTTATGTGTGCGACATATTTAATGCTTTCCAAAAGCATTTTAAGAATCATAATCGGTACTGGGCTGCTTAGTCACGGCGCCCACCTTTTGATATTGACGATGGGCGGTTTGAAAGGCGGTTCCGTTCCATTGCTGAGTGATGAAGCCTCATCCTATGTCGATCCGCTTCCGCAAGCGCTTATCTTGACGGCGATCGTCATCAGTTTCGGGGTCACATCATTTCTGCTGGTACTTGCTTACCGGACCTACCAGGAACTCGGCACGGATGACATGGATGAAATGAGAGGTACGGAAGCGAATGAATAATCTAACTTTCATGCCTGTTTTATGGCCGCTTTTCACAGGCATCTTTCTCATTTTCTTTGCAAAAAAAATCAAACTCCAAAGAGGGATATCCCTTTTTTCCTCTCTAATAGGAATTGCGATTTCCCTTTATCTAGTGTTTACGGTCCATACTCAAGGGATCTTGACTTTAGGTGTCGGCAGCTGGGATGCGCCATTCGGGATCGTGATCGTCGCAGATATGCTTTCTTCGCTGCTCGTACTGACCACGAATATCATTGGATTGGCCATACTGCTTTACTCCTTTTATTCCATAGGGGAGGAACGTGAAAGACATTATTATTATCCTGTATTTCAATTTTTGCTGATTGGTGTAAACGGTGCCTTCCTTACGGGGGATCTTTTCAATCTATTCGTTTTCTTCGAAGTCATGCTGATGGCTTCCTACGTGCTGCTTGTACTGGGAGGGACGAAAATCCAGCTGAGGGAATCATTGAAGTATATCATCGTCAATGTGCTTTCCTCTTCCTTTTTCGTCATCATGGTGGCGTACCTTTATTCAGTTCTAGGAACATTGAACATGGCGGACATCAGCCAGAAGATAGCGGAAGTCAACCAGCCTGGTATCGTCTCGGTGATAGCGATTGGCTTTTTGATCGTATTCGGTTTGAAGGGAGCCATTTTCCCGCTCTTCCAATGGCTCCCTGGGTCCTATTATGCTCCACCCATTCCCGTGATGGCCCTATTCGGGGCATTGCTGACAAAGGTCGGGATCTATTCCATTTTCAGGACCTATACACTCATGTTTTATCATGACCAGGATTTCACCCATACTTTCCTTGCGATACTTGCCATCTTGACCATCATCATCGGTGTCATTGGTGCGATAGCTTATTGGGATGTAAAAAAAATCATCATTTACAATATCATCATCGCCGTCGGGGTTATCCTGTTCGGCATCTCCGTCATGAATGAACAGGCTTTATCAGGCTCCGTTCTATATATCATTCATGACATGCTGATCAAGGCTGCACTCTTCCTGCTGGTTGGCATCATGATCAAAATCAGCGGATCGGATGATTTGCGGGACATGGGCGGCTTGATCAAGCAATACCCGGCCGTTGCATGGACCTTCTTCATAGCTGCCATATCATTGGCGGGAATCCCGCCATTCAGCGGTTTTGCCGGCAAGCTCCTGATTCTTCAGGGAGCTGCCGAAAAAGGGGCCTACTTTGGAATGGCCATTGTCTTACTTTCAAGTTTGATGGTCCTATATTCCGTCATGAAAATATTCATGAATGGCTTTTGGGGAACTCCGAAAGCTGATTATACCTTAACTAATCAAACGGTTAATAAAATGCTGGTCCCTGCTGTCATACTTGTGATCATTTCCGTTTTATTCGGAGTAGGAACTGAATCGATTTACCCATTCATTACACAAGCTGTGGATTCATTAATGAATCCCGAAATCTATAACAAAGCGGTTTTAAAGGAGTAGTGCCTGATGTCATTCCAAATTTTATTGAATGTGTTCCTTGCGGTTATCTGGATGTTTTTGAAAAATGAGTTTAACGGGAGCACTTTTATCATCGGATATATATTGGGGCTCGGCATCATGTTCGTCTTCCGTCATTTTTTCAATGAACGTTTTTATTTGAAAAGGGTGAATGCCGTCGTTCTATTGCTCCTCATATTCGCAAGGGAACTCATACTTTCCAACATTAGCGTCCTGAAGGCCGTGCTTAAACCGAGCCTGGATATGAGACCTGGCATATTCGCATTTGAAACCGTGCTGACTAAGGATTGGGAAATTACGATACTATCGAATTTAATTACACTTACACCAGGAACACTTGTCGTTGAGGTATCGGAAGATAATCGGATTCTTTATATCCACGCGATGGATATTGCCGACAAAGATGAGGCTGTGGACAGCATTAAGAATACATTTGAAAAAGCGATTATGGAGGTGGGCAAATAATGTTCGATCTAATGCTTAAAATCGCGTTGCTAGGTGTTTCGCTTTCCATGATTGGATTCTTATACCGTTTAATCAAAGGGCCTTCCGTACCGGATCGGGTCATCGCACTCGATGCAATGGGAATCAATCTTATCGCAATCGTTGCACTTGCCTCCATTGTCATGGATACAAGCGCATATCTGGAAGCCATTCTACTGCTCGGGATCCTATCATTCATCGGGACGGTCGCTTTCGCCAAATTCCTTGAGAAAGGGGAGATAATCGAAGATGACCGCAATCGTTGAAATCCTATCAGCCCTATTCCTATTAATGGGAGTCTTTCTCTTTTTAGTCTCGGCTTTCGGCATCATCCGGCTGCCCGACGTCTATACAAGAAATCACGCTGCCTCAAAGAGCTCGACTCTTGGAATCATGTTCATCCTGATCGGCACCTTGTTATATTTTTACTATGAACATGGCCATTTCGATTTCCGGGTCGTGCTCGCGATCATCTTTATCTTCATGACCAGTCCTGTTGCCGGACATTTAATCATGCGCTCGGCTTATCATACTGGCGTCAAGATGTGGGATCGGAGTGTCCAGGATGATTTAAAGAAAACCCGGTGATCCCTGCCATGCAAAAGAGCTGCCCTGATTACAGGAGCAGCTCTTTTCTGTTTCAATCCTTTAAAAATACCTGGTCCCCCACTCTGATTTCACCTGTTTTGATGACCGAGGCATATACGCCAAAATGATTGTTCCTTTCCTTGACGACAGTTTTCAGGAGAGTTGGATCTCTATGGGAATCGCTTGGATTGACCGTTATGATCATACAACGCTCACAATACCTTTTGATCTCCAATTCCACTTCATTTCCGATTAGAATCCTTTTTCCGAACCATTGCTCTTCTAAAAAGGGCGTTTTGTTCACTAAAGATAGCACCAAATTTTGCCTGAATCTCCTGCCATCCAGTTCTTTTCCCCAAAGCTTTGTCAATTCGCCAATCGAGGCATCACTGACAAGCAGGATGTTTTCTTCTTCAATCGCACCTACCGGAATATGTGCAGGATGATAAACAACTGGTGCTGCCTCCTGTTTCAACAACCGCTCCATTTCCTCCTGAAAGGCTTCCTCTCCCCATGTCAGCACCTGTCCTGTTGGGGTCTTCACCTTGATTTCCGGATATTGGTCAACGGTTTCCTCACCAGAAAAAGCAGCTTGATAACGGACCATTTCCGGGACTTGGGTTATCGTCAGGAATTTCCCATTTTTTCCTTTAAAGGCATGGCTGCGATCTCCATATAGTCCATAATCCATCACCCTCGTTTTCTGTACCTGTTCACCAGTGAATGATTTTACAGGATGACGGGTGATTTCTTGTATATGACCAACCAGCATAAAAACACCTCTTCTCATACAATAATCTGCTGCCATATTATACTTAAACCGGATACTGTGGGATCATTGCGCCACTTTATTGCGATTGTTCTATTGATTCATTTTGGCTTTGGTAAGTCGATAACGGCCAATGTACAGCGTGAAACGCAGATAAGATGATCCTCTTCATCACGGATTTTCACGTCCCACACCATCGTCGTCTTCCCGCGATGGAGGATGTTCCCTTCTGCGGTAACAAAACCGGAACGGACGCCCCTTACATGATTGGCATTGATTTCAAGTCCGACGACAGCCTGTTTTGTACGATCCACCAGCTGCATGCCGCCAAAACTTGCAACAGATTCAGCAAGGGCAACGGACGCTCCCCCGTGCAATAAACCATACGGCTGCCTAGTTCGTTCATCTACAGGCATCTTCGCAATGACTTTCCCATCACCGACTTCTTTCATTTCTATCCCAAGCGTGCCGATCAATGACTGTTCAATATTTCTTTCCATCCCATTACCCCCAACTTTTTTCTATAAATAAATGAATCACTATTCATATCAGTATACAAAAAAAGGATGACCCAAGTCTATCAAGTCATCCCTCAATAATGTGAATTGAATTATTTGGAGAGGATTTCTTTTAATTCAAACCAGCTTGTCAGTCTTGGAATATCCAATTCCCTGTTATAGGAATTATCTATTGCATACACTTTCGTTGGAATATCCAATAAAGTTTCCAGCACTGCCGGTTTATCATCAAAATAATAATCCAATTCCAATTTGCGGATCGTATCAATTTTTTCATGATCCTTCATACCACAGTAAAAATGGTCACCCTTAACCGGAAAGCCGTTTTCAATCAGCCATTTTTTCGTCCGTTCACCATGCTCCGCTTTTCTGGCTGTGATGTAATAGATTTCATGACCATCGCGTTCAAGCTCCTGCAGCGTTTCCACTGCGCCCTCGAAGGCTGGACAGGATGAATAATAAACTTCATCGGCAAGGCTGTTCCACATCTTGCCCCCAGCCTCTTTATCAAGCCCGAAAGCTTCATGGATCTCCAACGTCTTTAAAGCTCTGAATTTCGATATCTCTATATTCGTATTAAGCTTTTCATTATAAAGATGGAACGCAAACTCCCTCAAGTTAATAAGGGTATCGTCAATATCAAAACCAAATTTCATATCTTTCACTCCCATTCAAACATAAGCGGCGGCAAACTGTGATGCGAAGGAAATTTCCTTGTCCACCTGAATGGCCTGTAATCTATCAATTTCGGCTTTTCTTTCTGGCTCAGCGATTTTAAGCCCAAGGAAATCAGCATCTCCCTGCAGGATGCATCCAGAAATAAGCTCGGCTAATATATCGGCATCCTTCATGGCACAATTGAGACCGAATGCACCTGTAGGTGTCATCGTATGGGCTGCATCACCTAATAAAGCAACGCCATCCTTTGTCCATGTTTCACAATAGCTACTGTAAACGTCCAATAAAATGAAGTCATGCCAAGAGCGGATATTTTCACTCACAACCTTTTTTAATTCAGGAAAGGCAAAAAGCAAATCTTCGATGAACGGATCAAAATGCTGTTTTCGCAAATGCGGAAACGAACCATGTTCGATATTCCAGCCAATTTGGATGAAACCTCCAGCCTGAGTGAAGAGGGCAACCTGTGAGCCATTGACCAATGCCATCTTGATTGAAGGCTTCCATCCCTCGGGGGCTGGGATTTTTGCCCACAGTAAATCATAACCATGATTTTTTATCACGACTGGAATCCCCGCTTTTTTTCGAACGATGGAAAATCTGCCGTCCGCTCCGATTATCAATGAACTTTGCACTTCCAGGTCATTTCCGCCATTTCGAGCCTTGACACCTGTAAAACGGCCCATTTCATTCTGTATCAAGTCCGTAACCCTCGTATTCATCATCAATTGAAAAGAGTCCAGCTTTTCGGCTTCATTCAATATAGCTGTAAGGAGATGATTTTGAGGGACATGTATCCCAACATGATCGACAGGCCATTCAGGGAAAATCCTTTTGAATATTTCGCCGTCATTCCAATATTCAATTTGTTCCATCCTAAGCAGGCCTAGTCTTTCCACACTCTCGAATAAACCATGTTTTTTAAGAATGCCCTCTCCTTCATCGTTCAGGAACTCGCCCCTGAACTCCCTTGAAACCTCAGGATGCCTCTCAAGCAATACGACTGAAATGTCCTGCTTGGCCAATAGGTAAGCCAACAGGGCTCCTCCAGGTCCTGATCCGACTATGCATACATCTGATTTAACCAACATGCCTCTTCACCTGTTGTCTATTTTAATTTAGGATAAGCCGTGATGCGTATGTCCTCGCCAAACGTTTCCACGCCAGAGAAGGAAACATCCATCGCTTCATCCATCGTATCCACATTCATTCCAGTAAACGGTGTTAATGAGTTTCTTCCGCCCAATAATTTAGGTGCTATATAAATCAAGTATTTATCGATGAGCCCTTCCCTAAGGAAAGAGGCATTCACTTCGCTTCCGCCTTCCAGCAAGACATCCGTAATCCCCTTTTTATACAGCTCTTCCATCAAAGCGCTTAGATTCAGTCCCGTCCCGTTTTTGGGGATGAAAATGAATTCGATCCCTTTTTCACGTAAACGGTCCATTTTATCCGCAGGTGCATTTTCCTGTGTTACAATCAAGGTTTTCGCATCTGATACTTGTACAACATTGGCATCCAAGGGAACCCGTAATTCACTGTCTAAAATGATCCGGATCGGATTTTTCCCTCCGCCTTCCGGAAGTCTGGTCGTCAGTGATGGATCATCGGCCAATACTGTCCCGATACCAACAAGAATGGCATCCACCTCATCACGCAGCAAATGAACGGAATGACGTGATTCTTCCCCTGTTATCCATTTTGAATGGCCTGTGTGGGTTGCAAGTTTTCCATCGAGCGTCATCGCATACTTCGATATGACAAATGGCCGATTCGTCAGCATATTGTGAATGAAACGCTCATTCAGCCTTTGAGCTTCCTTTTCCAGGATGCCAACTTCCACTTCAATGCCCGCTTCCTTTATGATCGATATCCCTCTGCCGGCCACTTCCGGATTCGGATCTTGAGTAGCCACTACAACTCTCCGGACACCTGATTCTTTCACCAAATTTGCACAAGGAGGGGTCTTTCCATAATGTGAACAAGGCTCAAGAGTCACATATAGCGTTGCACCTTCTGCATACTCACCCGCCATTTTGAAAGCGTGCACTTCCGCATGCGGTTCACCCGCTTTACGGTGGATCCCTGTCCCGGCTATCACGCCGTCTTTGACTATGACTGCACCGACCACTGGATTCGGGTTCGTCTTTCCTTTTGCACTGGCCGCCAGATCCAGTGCCAGCTTCATGTAATATTGATCATCATTCATCCTATAGCTCTCCTTATACAATCAAAGTTGGCTTCTTTTGGGGAATATGTCCAGACTTCTTAACTTTTGTATCCAGATAGAAACTATTATCTTCCGTCAAACCGCCCCAAAGCGGAATATGGTCCTTTGCCGCAAGTCCATGCTTCATGAGGGCGTCCAGCTTTTTGGGGTTGTTCGTGATTAAAGTCACCGGATTCTCGCGCAGTTCACTCAACACTCGAATGGCTCCCTCGTAAGATCGCGTATCATCTTCGAATCCTAAAGCCTCATTCGCCTCGACCGTGTCATAACCCTCCTGCTGAAGCAAATAGGCAAGTGATTTGGAAAACAGGCCAATCCCTCTTCCTTCATGGTCTGCAAGGTAAAAGATGGCCCCGCACCCATGTTCGGCTATCATTTTCATCGATTGGTGGAGCTGGTAGCCGCAATCACAGCGTTTACTGCCGAAGATATCACCCGTGTGACAGATGCTATGCATCCGGACAAGTGCATCTCCCGAATTTTTAAAATCTCCATACACCAATACGGAGGATTGCTGTCCAAAAGCGAGGTTGGCTTCCGAAAGCGAATCAAGCACCGCTTCCTTGCCATTATCCGCGCCGTCAAGCTGAAGCCATGTATACCATTGGAAAACCGTTGAGAAATCTCCTTGTTCAACAGGCAGGTTCACAGGTCCCACAAGGCATATATCAGCTTTTCCCGGGGTTTTGATGATATTCATTTTATCTATTAAAAGGTTTTTTGTTTCCTCGGTTATTTTCATGTTAACATCACCTATTTTATAATTTATAGTGTGCCTTCTCCTTACTTTAGGTAAGTAAGTATATTACTATACACTATACCTGTCAATGAAGCAGTTTACAAATAATAGTGTGTCTTTGATCATAATTTTCAAGAAGTTTGTTTGCAGGAGAAAGGTCATTCACAAACCGCAATCATATCGTCTGGCCTTTATACATATTTTAACGTATAACGAAAACGTGTCTATAGACAGACTTAAGGAAAGGACGGAAACCTTTTGGAGGATTTCCCTTATTTTTTATATGACCCCATCCTATTTACGCCTCACGCCGGGGCAATGAATATGAATCGGGAACGGGAAGGAACATTGCGTCCCTACTCGGCAACCAATCCAGATCTGCTGGTTAAATCGGCAAAGACCTCGCAATTTTTAATGACTGATGTAAAAAAAGTCATGGATACTTTAGCCACATCCAAGCCTTTCTCGAACCGGTTGATGACCGCAGCCCAAGCATCGCAAAAGAGTGTCGTGATCGATATGATCCGAAAGATAGGAATTAATAACGAGCCTGATATCACGTATAACCCCGATGGGATCCGTTTTGATTTTTATCCTAAAGCGGGGGAAGAAAATTGTCATATCATCGTCAGTTTGAAATGGAGGGATGTATAACGTCCACCACACTCTTTTGGTAAAAAAACCGAAGCCTATTTTCGGCTTCGGATATTTGGGTTCATCTTGTTTTCGTTTCAAAGGTTTCAACCAATAGTGCAAGCGTTCGTGCCATTACACCGGTAGCCCCCGCCGTACACAATTCGGAGTTGTTCGAGGTTGTGGAAGTTCCGGCAATATCCAGATGGACCCACGGAGTGCCTTCAGCAAATTCGCCGATGAAGGCCCCGCCCATGATTGCATGTCCTGCCCCTCCAGGTGAATTATTCAAATCCGCTATTTTACTATTGCGTACCCGTTCTTTATCCTTTTCTGTAATCGGCAATCTCCAAATGGGCTCTCCGGCCTCCTCTGAGGCGTTGGCGACCTGCTCATAGAATGCCGTGTCATTTGTCATTGCACCCGTCATTTCCATGCCCAGCGCCGTTATTACACCGCCCGTTAAAGTGGCAACGTCAATAAGATAGTCAGCCCCATGATGTTTAGCGTACGTCATGGCATCCGCCAAAACCAGCCGGCCTTCCGCATCCGTATTCAATACCTCTATCGTCTTGCCGCTCATGGCAGTGATCACATCATCCGGCTTGAATGCATCACCGCTGATCATGTTATCAGTGGTTGGAATGACAGCCACGACATTTTGATTGGGTCCTAATTCGCCGATAATTTCCATTGCACCTAAAACAGCTGCCGCACCGCCCATATCCGTTTTCATCCCAACGATTCCAGCCTTCGTTTTCAATGAGTATCCACCCGTATCGAATGTGATGCCCTTACCGACCAGCCCGATAACATCCTTCCATTCATCCTTTCCTTGATACTTCAGAACGATCATTTTCGGAGGTTCGGCCGAACCTTTATTGACAGCAAGAAGTGCGCCCATACCCAACTTGAGCATATCTCCCTTCTCGAGTATCTCCACTTCAAAACCATAACGTTCGCCCAAGGCGGATGAATAGTCCGCCAAATCCGTGGAAGTCAACAAATTGCCTGGTGTGTTGACCAATGTTCTGGCTGAGTTCGTCGCCCTTCCGAAGATTCTCCCTACATGAAGCGCGGCACCGACCTCTTCTTGACCATATTCACTGTAAACCGTGATCGATTCGAGGCTTTTTTCAACCTGATTCGATTTTTGCTTGTATCCTTCAAATTTATAGGAAGCAAGTTCGAAAGCCTCAGAACAAGCATGCGCTGCGTCCAATGCATCCAGATTTTCAGTCGTGAATGTATCCAAAGCGATCGAAAGAGTCGTAACCTTGGATTCCTTAATCGTCTTACGCGCTTTTCCCAACGCTTCGCGAAGGGTCTCAAAGGATAGCTCCTTTTCCTTGCCCAACCCTACGAAAATCAATCTCTTTACGCTTAATTTACCTAATGTATGTATTTTGACCACCGATTTTTTCTTGGAAGAGATTTCTCCGGCTTTCACTAACTCTGTTAGCTGGCCGTCCAATCGCTCATCCGCTTCTTTTCCTATGCCTGTAAATTTTACGGGCCCGTCAAACACGCCTAGAATCAGGCATTCATCAATCAAATCTATATTCAGGGAATCTTTTACTGTAAACATCCTGCTACCTCCTCCATTCAATTACACTCATTATAACGAAATCTTCAAAAATTTTCGAATAAGGCCTGCGAAAATAATAATAAAAAGGGATATAGTTTAGATTGGGTGACTTTAGAGTAATAGTATAAGAAAGATCATATTTATACTATTACCAGCAGGGAATCGACAGGACTGAATGGAACTAATAATAAGGGCCTTATTCCGAGCAGGATGTATTTACCCAGATATGGTTTTCATCTTTACTTATAACTAGAAAGAAGGCTGATACTCTTGGAATTATTACTCAACTTCCCTTTAATCGCAGCATTGATTGCCATTTTCTTTGCTCAATTCATTAAAGTGCCCATCCACTTCATAGCATTTCGTAAAGTGAACTGGTCACTCATTAACTCCACAGGCGGTATGCCAAGCTCCCACTCTGCGGCCGTGTCAGCCCTAACCGTAGCGGTAGGAATCGAAACCGGAATGGATTCCCCTGTATTTGCGGTTGCCACGATCTTTGCAGTCATCACGATGTTCGATGCAACAGGAGTGAGACGGCAGGCAGGAGAACAGGCAGCTGTCCTGAACCAGCTCGTTACCGACTTCAATACATTTGTCGAGCAAGCAAAGAACTGGCAGAAAAAAGAAGATAAACAGAAACAGCAACAATTAAAGGAACTGTTGGGCCATAAGCCAATCGAGGTATTTTTCGGAGCCTTGACCGGAGTATTCATTGCACTGGCACTTCACTTTTTCATCTTTCAAGGGTAGGTGTTCAATTTGAAAATAATCTCTCTTTGCCCCAGCAATACGGAACTATGCACATATCTAGGGATTGAAGATCAGCTTATCGCCATCGATGACTACTCTGATTGGCCTGAAACCATACAGCACCTGCCCAAGGTGGGGCCCGACTTATCGATCGACATCAATCATGTTGAATCACTAAAACCCGATTTGGTGCTGGCTTCCCTGAGTGTACCGGGCATGGAAAAAAATATTGAAGGGCTAAAAGAACGGAACATCCCTCACATCATCTTCAACCCGCAATCACTTGAAGATATCGCAAAAGATTTAGTGACCTTGGGCGAGGCCATCGATCTTAAGGAAAAAGCAGAGGAACAGGCTGCCAAATTCCGTCATGCCATCCTTCAATATAAAAACGTCGCCGACAAAATTGAAACAAAGCCTTCCCTGTATTGGGAATGGTGGCCTAATCCCTTATTCAGCCCAGGGGGAGTTAATTGGTTATCCGAGATCAGCACGCTTGCAGGAGGATATAACCTTTTCGAAGATGTCGACATGGCAAGCATTCAAGTCACTTCCGAAGATGTCAAAAAAAAGGATCCCGACCATATTTGCTTAGCTTGGGTCGGTGTCCCTTTACGAAAGGTAAACCCAGAGCTGGTCAAGAAACGGAAAGGGTGGTCTGATATGAAGGCCGTCCGGGATAACAATATTCACATTATGGAAGAACCATTATTCTGCCGGCCTTCTCCGCGTTTACTGGATGGTCTTTCCAAATTGGCAAAGACCCTGCATCCTGAAGCCTACAAAAGCATGGCCTAAGGGCGTCACAACTGAAGCAGACAATCAAAAAGGCTGCCTAAATCGAGGCAGCCCTTCACCTTCACTTTCTCCGATTTGTCTATCAAACATTAAAAAGCAAAGGAAGCTACATTCTCGTTCAGTGTTTTCTCAGCGATTTTCGGCTTGAATACCTGCTTGATCTTTGTTTCATTCAACTTGCTTAGCTGTTCTTCAGATAACTCGCCATTCCCTTTTTGCACAACATATACTTCAAGGGTTTTCTTGCCCCAGTTCTCGTATACATCTTGTACCGTTTCGTAGTATAGGTCCAGGTGGTTTCCTTTGATCGCACCACCCTTGTCCGCTACAACCCCATAGCCATAGCCCGGAATCCAAAGGATGGTTCCGAGAGGGAATACGGCAAGATCGGCGGCAATGGTGGAAAACAGATCCCGTTTCACCTTCACCCCTGAATAAGTGATTCCATAGGATGGGCTTTCCGGGTACTTTCCTGTCGACTCATACCCTGCTGTATATCCTGTAGCCAAAACTTCATGCTTCGGGTATTTCGAGAGCTCGATTGCCTCCGCTATCGTCGTCGGACCATTGCTAGTGGATGCCGATGCCATTAGCGTTGCAACTTGACCTCCACTATGGATCGCTTTATATTCGAGACCAAGCATTCGATGCTGTCTCATTGCCTCCTCAAAAGGATGGCCTTCAGGCACAGCCCCAAAAACATGATTTAAGGTTGATTCGATGGCCAAGATAAATAATATGATAATAGCAACCCTCAGAAATAATGCCTTTACAATCTTCATATGTATTAATTCCACTCCTCTCACAAGGATATTTGTTCCCTTTCCAGAGTGAAAGTATTCATAAAGCGTGGAAAGATCCAATTTTTCCTACAAAAAAAGGACCGTCCATAAATGACGGCCCTTTCCATTATCAAAACATTTGATATCCTTTTTTCCTTAGAACCTTGATGACCACACCCGCTAAAACCGCACCAAGCAGCCCGCTTGATAAAATAACGATGTCTGCCGTATGAAGGGATGTAAGGTTCGTTCCAAGATTGGAAAAAGAGATTCCCGGATTTCTAAAATACTCTATTAGCTTTGTTTCATTGACAATGATGATGAAGACGATTGGAAATAAGATGACCATGATCCACGAAGAACGAAAAAGCATATTCAGCAAAAAGCCAATTCCGAAAAACAATATGAAAAATAAGAGTATTGAGATAATTAAAACAGGCAATGGCATGTTATTCTTGACCCTCCTTAAAAGCGACACCTTTAGTTTACTGAAAAAATAATTGCTGCGTCAACGACTTATACCAAATAATTCCGAAGAAAAGATAATTACCCAAATCACATGAATAATTTATATGATGTATATCCAAATTGATCTCCCGGGTTCAACCCGTCAAGCATCGTCTGCATTCTTTCCTTTTTAAAAGCTAAAAGCTGTTCCAATAGTAAAGATTGCTTCCCCTCCTGCATGAGTAAATCAGGGTCATAAAATTTAGCTTCATATAATTCACCCAATTGAGCGGTTACTTCAAAACTGACTGGTTTAAGTAAAAATATCAACATATTATCACTTATATCCCCTTTGATGACTCCGCTTCTCATACCTACAATGCCTTCGATTTCTGTTTGAACACCCGTCTCCTCCAACACTTCCCTTACGACAGCTTCATCGACGGTTTCATCATTTTTGACAAAACCTGCCGGAAGCGACCATTGCCCTTTCAATCCGCCATACCTTTTATTCACGACCAGCCACTCACCTTTATCAGATATCACAAGGCCGGACACTGCCAGCCAAACATTTTTGCATCGTTCCACCAAAATCCACTTCCCCCATATTCATTATAATCAGGATAAACTCCAAACAGCAGAAGAACATATGGTACCAAAGGTAAGGACTTTCTTGGTGCGCTTCGCCATCCTTATCCCCATTATATTCCGCATAAGAAAGGGGCATACTCCGCTATGACACACTCATCGATGGATGAGATTCCAATGAAAAAGCCATTCAGGGACAATCCCCAAATGGCCATTATTTATATATCGAAAAAATTAAAGGACGTTGAATTTACCTTTTTTAGCAACAAGGGAAGCTCCGCCAATCAATAACAATGCTCTGTTATCAACCATTTTCTTCATGAATGATGCAGTCTTACCTGTAACTTTCTTGCCGAAGACAACACCAATCGCGTTGTCTTCACCAAGTGAACATACCGTTCCTTTGTTTTCGAAAGTGAAAGTTTCAAGGTCACTTTCATTACGAACCAATTTAGTCAGGTTCTTCGCAATGACCTCACCTTGCTGCATGGCGATTTGGGCAGTAGGTGGATATGGACGATTAATTTCCTCGTTGATGATCAAAGCGCAATCCCCCACGATGAAAATATCGTCATGACCTGGTGCCCGCATGTCAAGGTTCACTTTGATGCGTCCGCGCATAGCTTCAAAACCGGAAGCCTCTATCACGGAATTTCCACGTACGCCAGCTGCCCAGACAACGGTGCCCGCTTTGATTTCTTCCACTTCATCTTCGCCTTTTGCCACGATGATGCCTTCGGGAGTCGCCCCCTTGATCGGTGTACCGATCTTGAATTCCACACCTTTTTTCTCAAGGTAAGATACTGCATAATCCACCAATTCCGGATCAAAGCCAGGAAGGACCGCTGGTGCTGCTTCCACACAGTAGATACGGACCTTTTGGAAGTCGATGTCGTATTCTTTACATAGTTGAGGGACACGGTTTGCCAATTCGCCAAGGAATTCAATACCCGTAAATCCTGCTCCTCCAACAACGATCGTCAAGCGGTCTTCATTCTTCTCGACCTCAGAACTGTACGTAGCGAATTGCAATTGGATATGGTCACGGATTTTTCGTGCAGTGTTCACGTTTGAGATAGAGAAAGCATATTCTTTTAGCCCTTGGATTCCGAATGTTTCCGATTCAGGTCCAAGTCCAATCACTAAGTAATCATAAGAAATTTCGCCGTTTTCAAGGATGACTTTTTTGTTATCTGTTTTCACTTCCAAAACAGAGTCCTGGATGAATTTAACTTTGCTGTTAATGACACTTTTGATTGGATAGCGCACACGATCATGATGTAGAGTTCCAGCAGATGCTTCATGCAGCCATGTTGTTTCATAGTGGTAATCATTTTTGTTAACTAATACGATTTCTGCTTCATTTTGACCTAATGCCTTCTGTAAGCGAGTAACAGTCATCAATCCACCATAACCTGCTCCCAAAACAACGATAGTTGGCTTTTTCAAAAGTATTCGTCCACCTTTACGATATTTTCTTGTGATGCTTTCCATAACTAAAATATATTGTCTATCTTATTAATTTCCATTATAAAAAGCACTCTTATACATTTGTGACGTATTTCACTTAACACTTCATAAATGTCATAAAAAATTCATAAAAATTTTACCAAATGATGTCTAATTAAATATTAGTCTTTTTCCATACCTTTTTCAAGTAACAAACCGAACTATTTCGGGTTAAAATAAAGCCGAAAAGCATTACTTTTCACCCAGTTCCGAACCATATTTATACGAAATGCTTAACATTGGTAAAGAGTAATTTTACCCACTTTTGAAAGAGAATGAAGAACATTCATCGTGAAACTGCTCATATATAGTCGAAACTTTCCCACTTTTCTAACTTTACCCGTTTTTTAAAAGATCATCTATGTTAAAATAAGAGAATAAATTTCAGCAAACCTAGTATATCGGAGGGATAACGTTGGAAGTTAATGAAAAAGTTTATGATATTACCATCATTGGCGGAGGCCCAGTTGGATTATTCACTGCATTTTATGGGGGAATGAGACAGGCATCCGTAAAAATCATCGAGAGCCTACCACAATTAGGCGGACAATTGTCTGCTCTTTATCCTGAAAAGTTCATCTATGATATCGCCGGTTTCCCCAAAGTGCGCGCACAGGAGCTAGTGAATAATTTGAAAGAACAAATGGCAAAGTTCGAACAGGATATTGTCTTGGAGCAGGCCGTTCAAGAAGTGGAAAAGCAAGCCGATGGAGTTTTCAAGTTAACGACTGATAAAGAAATCCATTACTCCAAAACAATTATCATCACAGCTGGAAATGGGGCTTTCCAACCCCGCCGCATCGAGATTGATGATGCAAAAAAATATGAAAGCAGTAACCTTCACTATTTCATCGATGACCTCAATCATTTTGCCGGCAAAAAAGTGGTGGTTTTCGGAGGTGGAGATTCGGCGGTGGACTGGGCCCTGATGCTGGAGCCAATCGCCGAGAAAGTGAGCATCATACACAGAAGGGATAAATTCCGTGCCCACGAACATAGTGTAGAAACACTTAAGAATTCAAAAGTTGAAATAAAGACTCCTTACATACCTTCAGAGTTGATTGGTACAGACGGACGGATCCATACAATAGTCATCAAGGATACAAATGGTGAAGATACAGAGACGATGGAGGTAGATGCAGTCATCGTCAACTACGGCTTCGTTTCTTCCCTTGGTCCCATTAAGGAATGGGGACTCGATATCCAGAAGAACAGTATTTTGGTGAATTCCAGAATGGAAACGAATATCCCTGGAATTTATGCAGCAGGTGATATTGCAACATATGATGGCAAAGTAAAATTGATTGCAAGTGGTTTTGGTGAGGCTCCCACTGCCGTCAATCACGCCAAACAATATATTGACCCAAAAGCAAAAGTCCAGCCGATGCACAGCTCTTCCATGTTTTAAAATTACGCAAAAACCCGGCTTTCACAGCCGGGTTTTTTGTTGTCCCCAATTCGATGATTGTGGATAACTTATTTCTATTAGTTATCCACAGTGCTTAGCATTGTCATTCTAGGGTAAAGAGTGGGATAAGCCAAGAAAGGGGAATGCACATATATGAATATCTTAATTGCAGGCGCCAACGGAACGACCGGGAAACAGATCATTGGGGAATTATCAAAAAATCCGCAAATGAATGTATACGGGATGATCCGGAAAGAGGAACAGGCTCAAACGATAAAAGAACTCGGCGGACATCCAATCCTTGCCGATCTAGAGGGAAATGTGGATAAAGCAGTGGATAACATGGAAGCCATCATTTTTGCCGCCGGATCTGGACCAAAAACAGGGCCGGATAAAACGACAGCTGTGGATAAGAACGGAGCCATTAAACTGGTTGATGCCGCCAGGAAGAAGGGCATCGAACGGTTTGTCATGTTAAGCTCTGTCGGTTCCGATAATCCGGAACAAGCCCGAGAAGGAATGCGCCATTATCTCGAAGCAAAGCATGATGCCGATGAACATTTAAAAGCAAGCGGACTGACCTACACGATTGTCCGGCCGGTTGCTTTGACAAATGAACAAGCCATCGGAAAAATCTTTGCGGATGAGAAAGTGGATCATACTAATAAATCCATTCCAAGGGCCGATGTCGCCGCCGTTCTTGCCCAATCAGTCACAGAGGAAAAAACATTCAATAAAACATTCGAGATTTTCAGCGGCACCCTCCCAATCAAAGAGGCCCTTTACAATATGTAAGGCAGCAAATAAGCATAAAAAAGGGGGCACTCGTTAAAGTGCCCCCTTTTCCAATGTTTTAGAGTTTTTTAGCAGTTTTCCGGTGTACCAGCGTTTTTTGCCGTTTTGAAAGAAGACCCGCAACCGCATGACGCGATAGCATTTGGGTTCTCGATCGTAAAGCCTCCGCCCATCATCGTTTGTTTATAATCAATTACCGTTCCATTCAATATATCTGCATCCTCGGCATCAACAAGGATCTTGATTTCAAACTGTTCCAGCTGGCTATCTTTTTCCCCAGGCTCTTGTTCAAAACCCATTCCGTAGGATAATCCGCTGCAGCCTCCGCCTTTAACGGCCACTCTTAAAAATGAACCCTCTTCGCCATTATGTTTCATCATTTCTTTTATCTGAAAAGCGGCAGCTTCCGTTATTTGAACAACTTCACTCACAATAAATCCCTCCTTCTTCTGATATGTGAGATAGAACTATTCCTCTTTATAGTATATACCAAAGAAATTCACACGCTCAATTTTCCAGCTTGAAAAAATTCATATTCCCCCACCTATTTTACCAACAAAAATTAGTTTATAATAAGATTAGTGGGTATAATGAACTGTTCTATTGGACCCACTTCCAAATTACAATAAAGGGGGTAATCACCATGGAAGGTATACATCCTCTATATGACAAAAGAATGGAATGCCTTTTATGCAAGCAAAAATCAACCACTAAAAAGGTACGGTCGCGTTTTGTAAAAGTAGCTAAGTATGACACGGACTTTCACCCCATTTATGCTGATTCAACCGTTAACACACTTTATTATAATATTTTTGTTTGCCCTCACTGCGGCTTTTCTTATTCCGAGGATTTCTCCCGGTACTTCCCCCCCACCACAATGGAAACCATTATGGAAAAAGTCAGCTCCCATTGGGTTCCCCATCATTTCAGCAAGGAGAGATCCATTAAAGATGCGATCAATACATACAAGTTGGCGAGTTATTGCGGAGCTTTAAAAAAGGAAAAACATATTATCCTTGCCGGAATCTGTTTACGGATAGCCTGGTTATACAGGATCAACCAAACCAAGGAACAAGAAGAAAGATTTTTGAGGTTCGCCCTGAAGGAGTATGAAGCATCCTATTCAACAGGGGACTTCAGCGGCACCCAGGTATCTGAAGCAAGGCTCCTCTATCTCGCTGGCGACATTTCTAGAAGGATAGGAAATGAAAAGGCAGCCATCAAGTATTTTTCATTAGTGTTCGAAAGACAAAAAAATGCCCGGGAAGCCTCCATCATCCAGATGGCCAGGGATCGCTTTAAGGAACTCAAGCAGAAACATGAAACATCCCGTCCGATGCTGCATAACTGAAAATTAAAAAGGCTGTTCCATCGAGGAACAGCTTTTATTCGCCGTTGATGATTAGAACATTTCATATTCATCAATGTACTTATATATTTTATCCACCAATTCATCCGTAGTGTCACCAAAAACCACTTCACCGTTTACAAGTGCATATAAGTTACTGGAGCACCTGCCGCAATATCCCAGACAACCATATTCAATGATATCTAAATTCGGATCCCGCTCCAATCTTTCCAGAGCCTCCTGAGCGCCACTGGCCAGATTGCTTACACAAAATTCAATAATCGGGTACATTGTTTCACCTCACAGTTACTAACAAACCATCTTATTACTTTTCCCATAAACAGTCAATATTTACGCATAAAAAATCAGCCGATTTCAAGATATCGGTTGTGATTTCCTTTTATATTCGTTATACTTTTGTCGGGGTACGTAAAAAAAGAAAATTATCTAATTTTTTATTCTTGTTACTAATTGGGGTATATATATTTATTTACACTTTAAAGGGGACCATTTGGGGGAATCCTATAGTTAAATGCTAGCCAAATTTTTAAGAGATCAAATAAAGGGGAAAAATCATATGAAGAATCTAGTCATACTTGGTGGCGGGTATGGTGGTATGCGCATGTTGCAAAGATTGCTGCCTAATCAGCTTCCTGAAAATGTGAGCATCACGCTTATCGACCGTAATCCTTATCACTGCTTAAAAACGGAATATTATGCTTTAGCGGCAGGTACCATTCCAGATCAGCACATCCGTGTTGCATTTCCTGAACATCCTCGCTTGAAGAACGTATACGGAGAAGTACTTTCCATCGATATGGAAAATAAACAAGTCATTATAGAAAATCAAGATCCTGTCGTATATGATGATTTAGTCATTGGCCTTGGCTGCGAAGATAAATACCACGATATTCCTGGTGCAGACACACATACTTACAGTATCCAAACAATCGATAAATCACGTCGCACATATTCAGCTCTGAATAATTTAGGTGCCGGTGCAACCGTTTCGATCGTTGGTGGCGGATTGAGTGGTGTTGAGCTTGCAAGTGAATTGATTGAAAGCCGTTCAGATTTAAACGTTAAGCTATTCGACCGTGGACCGCATATTCTATCTGCATTCCCAGAAAGATTAAGCACCTTTGTTGAATCATGGTTCGATAAACATACAATCGAAATCGTCCATCATTCAAATATAACGAAAGTTGAGCCAAACCTTCTTTATAATGGCGACGAAGCCGTTCAAAGCGACGTCATCGTATGGACAGCTGGAATTCAGCCAAGTAAGATCATCCGCGATATGGATATTGAAAAGGACCGTCAAGGAAGAGCTGTCCTGACTCCTCAGCATTTCCTACCTAATGATGACAGCATCTTTGTCGTCGGCGACTGTGCGAGCCTGCCTCATGCGCCAAGTGCTCAATTAGCGGAGTCTCAAGCAGAGCAAATCGTCCAAGTTCTTGTGAAGAAATGGGCAAATGAACCACTTCCGGAAAGCTTCCCTACAATGAAATTAAAAGGAACATTAGGTTCCCTTGGGAAGAAGCAAGGTTTTGGTCTTGTTGCAAATCGTCCAATTACAGGCAGAGTGGCACGCCTAATGAAATCAGGCATCCTCTGGATGTATAAATACCATAACGGTTGATTCCAACCACGCTACATTAAACTGGCCCCAAGAACTGCATGCAGCTCTTGGGTCAGTTTTTCTTATTTCTTCCATTATATATCACACTTGTATCGTATATCCGTATTTTTCCATAGTTTCCACCACTTTTTTGAGACGCACATTTCCTTCTGCAATGATCTCGCCTTCAATGAGGACCAATGGATAAAATAAATCTTCTTCGATCATCTTCGCGGCAAAGCTCTTTTGCTTCAACGTTTCTGGGGGATTATACATATCTATATAGGATATTTTGAATTTCTGCTCAGGAAACTTTCTCGTTAAAGCGGCTTCTAGCCACTCGCAAGTATCTTTCGAAGAAGGGAGATTCACACAGCTCGCGCAAATTTGCTCCGCTCCATACACTTCTATTTCAATTTCTTTCATTACCATTTCTTCCTCCTTCATTTTAGTATATATACTTCATTTTGAATACTTTTTAGAAACATTCACCTGTTTCCATCATACCAGAATAATATAGATTATATTTCCGCAAAGTTACAGTTGGATTTTTTATTACCTTCGCATTATAATATGATTAGGAAAGGAGTCGATTGCAATGTCCGACCAACAAACAATGGAAGTCCAAGTTCAAGAGGTTCTAGATAAGCTTCGTCCGTTTCTTCTTCGTGATGGCGGTGACTGTGAACTAGTTGACGTAGAAGATGGAATTGTAAAATTACGATTACTAGGCGCCTGCGGAAGCTGTCCAAGTTCGACCATTACGCTAAAAGCTGGGATTGAGCGTGCCCTTCTTGAAGAAGTTCCCGGTGTAGTGGAAGTTGAACAAGTTTTCTAATAGCCCTTTAAAATAACATGCAGCGTATGGATGAAGGATCACTTCATCTATAAACGTTCAACCTTTTTCATGCAGGCCGGAATCTTTTCGGGCTGTAATAAAAATAAAGCTGACTCGGCTTTTGCCCTATCAAATGAATTGATACGGCTTGATGCGAGTCAGCTTTTTTATTTGGACAGCAAATGAACAAGGCTTACGATTTCAAAAATTTCAATTCCTTTTTTTCCTGTTCTGAAAGGATTGCCGTATAACTGCCATCATTATCGATTTCCAATTCTTTCACAAGAAATTCCGGAAACCTTTCCTTCAATCCAGTGAGCAAACCTTCACTTTTTTCTGCCGATGCCAAGCATAAAACAGTTGGTCCCGCTCCGCTTAATGCTGCACCAAATCCGCCTTCATTAAGGACAACCTCTTCTATAAGCACTAAATGAGGGACTAACTCCGCTCTATATGGTTGATGGAAACGATCACTTTGCATCATTTCACCAACAAGCTTCCAATCTTTTGATAGAACACCCGCCAGCAAAACATTTGCGGCTGCACTTCCACTTATTGAATCTTTATAGGAAAGCGAATTCGGAAGGACATTTCTTGAATCCTCAGTAAGCAATTCAAAATTGGGAATGACAGCAATCACCTTAACTCCCTCGATTGGAAACGATACGACATCCGTTCTTTCATCCGTATGAAGGCCCACGACCAATCCACCATACACAGATGCCCCCGCATTATCCGGATGCCCTTCAAAGAGGGAAGCATGCCTATTCTTCTCATCATCGGATAAATGCAGTTCACCAACGATGTTCGCCAATTCAATCCCCGCCACAATGGCAGAGGCACTGCTTCCAAGACCCCGCGCCAGCGGAATTTCGCTAGAGACGAAAAGCCTGCATGGGGATAGTTCCTTTCCATAGTAAGCCGCCGTTTCCTTGGCAATCTGGACGATATAATTACGATCATCCCTTGGAAAAACAGACATTTCCTCTGAAAGCGGAACGACTTCCCAATGATCTGATGAAGATCCGTGTATTTCCAGGTAAAGTCCTAACGCCAAGCCGATGGAATCGAATCCCGGGCCTAAGTTGGCTGTACTTGCTGGTACACGGATCAAGAACATCTCCGATTCTGCACTCATGCCTGCTTCACACCCTGCAGATGTTCTAAAATGACTTCTTCGTCCATTGGCAGCAATGTCGGCTGAATTGTACTTGTATCGACAGCCACATTCGGATCTTTCAATCCATTTCCAGTCAATACAGCAACAATCTTACTTCCTTTTTTGATTTCACCGTTTTTTAGTTGTTTATAGATACCTGCAATGGAAGCACAAGATGCCGGCTCTGCAAATACCCCTTCTTTTTTAGCAAGGAAATGATAGGCTTCCAGAATTTCTTCGTCTGTCACCTCATCAATTTTGCCTTTGGATTCATTTGCTGCTTCCACAGCAAAGTTCCAACTTGCAGGATTTCCAATCCGGATGGCTGTTGCAATCGTTTCTGGATTTTCAATGATGCTATCCCGGACAATTGCAGCCGCACCTTCAGCTTCGAACCCTCTCATTTCAGGAAGGCCCGTTTGTTTCGATTCGTTATATTCTTTAAAGCCTTTCCAGTAAGCAGTTATATTACCTGCATTCCCGACAGGAAGCGCCAAAATATCCGGTGCCGAGCCGAGAGCATCACAAATTTCGAATGCCGCTGTCTTCTGCCCTTCAATCCGGTATGGGTTGACCGAATTCACAAGAGTTATCGGTGAGCTCTCACTAAGTGAACGAACGATTTTTAAAGCTTGGTCGAAGTTCCCTTCGATCGAGATGATTTCCGCTCCATACATAACGGCTTGGGCAAGCTTGCCCATGGCTATTTTACCTTCCGGGATGACAACGATACAGCGCAGGTTGGCAC
>NZ_JBHVQU010000055.1:0-25297 GCF_042886655.1 Peribacillus sp. NPDC058002
ACTAAATACAAAAGAAATATTAACTAAAATATTTTTGATGAGCTCCTCACTACTAGATATTCAACACACATTGGTAATTATGGACAATTCAGGATATAATTTCAATGATTATTTTTAAATAATTAAAAAATGAAGACAAGATGAAAAGAAAAATTACAAGTTATGGAGTTTCAGATACAATGAGCGATGAATAAAAAAGGAGTCTTTTTTCGTAATGAGGGTTAAAAAGAAAGAATTGCAAACACCTATCTGCGATTCATAAAATCGGGGCTTGTAAGTACATTTCTTAATTATCCATCAAAAAAGTGGTGAAAGTTTAATTCCAAAACTCCCACCACTTTTTTTATTTTCTTCTTCTTTAGCAGCTGCTATTTCTAATATTTTTTCTTCTAATCTCTTATTCATTTGAGTAGTTAGAAGACGATTTCTTTTTTCTACAGCATCATTCATCTTCATTTCAAAACCCTGAAACATGATTTCTCTTTCCTCTTCTATAGCCTTCTTGACTGTTTTATGATTAAGTTTTTCCAATTCACTCTTTGATAAACGGATTTCACAGCGTTTTTCCCCTCTAAATCCATTGATACAACGGCTTTAATCCCGTCTGCAAAAACTACATTATTAGAAAGTGATTTTTTGAGTTCTCTAAGCGCTTTAAAATCGCGTTCATAATAAATTCGATGTTTTTTTTCATTTCGATCAAAAGTATATCCTATTAGTGTGTTGTATAACTTGTGTTCAACAATCGGTCCATTTAACGGAATAACTTATTAAGTGGTGAAAAGTTTGGGGAGAAGATATTACCAAGGGAAGTTTTTATTTCTCAAAATAGTAACTACGCTGCTTATACTTTTATTTTTAATGATGCCATATTTCAGTTCGATTCCTCATAGAATAAATTCATTTTTAATACCAATAACGATAATATTTTTTTTCGTAACAGATTACTTACTTGTTAAAAGAGATTTGAAGGATAAGTGATTTAATTCATATTTATATAAAAGTGAAATGAAGTTTCCTCTCGCAATTGTTGAATAAGCTTCACTTTTCTTCTTCAACTAACGGAGTGCGTTAGTTGAAGATCAGAGGTCTTTAAGGCAGCTCTTTTCTTAAGGAACTAAAGGGGAGTATAAAAGTGGCTTATCGAACCTCGATAAGCCACTTTTAAAATTAAAATAAGGAATAATTACAGAAGTTTTATTCAACTAAAGGGGCAGGCATTTTAGGTTTTATTTTTATAAATATCTTTACCAATATAGTACCTACCATTATTCTTTTTGGTTACTTCTTTCTGTACTACCATAAGAAACAAAGCAGCTCGAACTCATATAATTAATTTTCATACCGTCTCATTTGCGTCACAGTTTGTGTCAACTCACAAAAATTCTTAAAGAACCATCGGTTGCGTTAATTCATTAATGAGCTTTGACATCAGCTCTTTTCTTATGGGGCTAACAGGAGCAGGATGGTTTGAATAAGATATAAGAATGATTTTCATTTCAAATAGATGCATATCCGTTTCGAATCTATTCATTGATTCATATCCTATTAATATTAGGGAGGGGATGAATAGATGGCATCTAATGATGAATTAATTTGTCAAAAGTTTGCTAGGATTATCGGCGGCCAAGAAGGATTTGCGGGTGGAAAATGTGTGACAACCATAAATCGAAATGAAATAAAAGCAAAAATTTTAGGAAAACGTTTTAGGGTGACCTCTTCTTTCTCATTTGAATCAAGGGATAAGACTGGACAAGCATTGTGCCTAGGTAGGGTAGCACTCTTGCAAAGTGAAGTCGAGAATTTTGTTGCTTTGATTCTTAAACAAGGAATAATAGTTTCATCGATACACAATGAGTGGCTATTTGATGATCCGAATTTGATATACGTTAATATCGAAGCTGTTGATGATCCATTAGTTTTTGCAAAGAAAGTCAGAAATGCGTTAAGGAACTAACGGATTTCCCACTTGTCTGATTTTTGATGAACATAATACACGGTGAAAACCCGGTTTTGTTGAACTGATCAGTGCGTTAGCTAATGATTGGAGCTGTCTTTAAGGCGGCTTTTTCTTATGGAACCTAAGTACTAAAGGGGGATTTTTAACAAACGGTTGGAGTAAAATTTCATAAAGAATTGTTTGACTTTTCTTATAACTTTGCTTAATATTCAAGTGTTCAATAAAACACTTGAATAGATAGATGGTGATTTTACATGTTTAATGATCGCGATTTAAAAGATTTATTGTATCAAGAGTTCGCAAGAATAGGTAAAAGCCTTTCTAGTCCGAAACGATTGGAAATTCTTGATATTTTATCTCAAGGTCCAAAGTCGGTGGAGGCATTATCTCAAGCTGCTAATATGTCTGTGGCGAATGTATCTCAACATTTACAAATCCTTGCTAATTCTAGATTGGTAAAGTTTCAGAAGAAAGGGAACTACGTCATTTACGAACTGGCGGATGCAGCCATTTCGGATTTTTTAACTTCCTTGCATACATTATCAGAAAAACAGTTTGTACAGGTTCAACAAATTAAGCAGGAGTTCTTAAATGTCAATCTTGGCATGGATGGGGTTTCACTTTCAGAACTTAAAGAACGGATGGATAAAGGTGAGGTTATTTTGTTGGATGTAAGACCTATGGAGGAATATGAAGAAGCTCATATTCCTGGTGCAGTTTCTATGCCAATTGAAGAGTTAAGTGAGAAGTTTTCAACTTTGCCAACCAATTGTGATGTGGTTGCTTATTGTCGTGGTTGTTACTGTTTAATGTCAGTGGAAGCTGTTGAACTTTTAAGATCCAAAGGTTTTAATGCATTTCGTCTAGAGGAAGGTGTACATGATTGGAAATTACAGAATGATAAATGAGGTATTAACAAATGTCCAATAAAGCAATGTCCAATAAAGCATATCAATTGAACCAGAGTTATGTAGATTCTCAAGAAAAACAAAAAATGTTATACAAACGCACATTAATTATTGTAAGTATTTCTCAAATTTTTGGTGGTGCTGGGTTAGCTGCTGGAATTACGGTGGGGGCACTTCTTGCGCAACAAATGCTTGGCACAGATGCATTTGCTGGACTTCCTTCGGGTTTATTTACTTTAGGGTCTGCAGGGGCTGCTTTAATCGTAGGGAGACTTTCTCAACGTTACGGTCGTCGTACAGGTCTAACAGCCGGTTTTATGATAGGTGGACTTGGGGCAATAGGAGTCATGACTGCAGCTATAATAAATAGTGTTTTCCTTTTATTTGCTTCCCTGCTTATTTATGGTGCGGGTACAGCGACAAATTTACAAGCTCGTTACGCTGGTACGGACTTAGCGAACAATAAACAACGAGCTACTGCTATTAGTATTACAATGGTGTTTACAACATTTGGTGCAGTCGCAGGTCCGAATTTAGTGAATGTAATGGGGGACTTTGCTACATCCATTGGCATTCCATCACTTGCTGGTCCTTTCATTTTATCAGCAGCAGCATTTATCCTGGCAGGTCTTGTACTTTTTGTCATGCTTCGCCCAGACCCATTAGTGATAGCAAGAACGATAGAAGCGTCCAACCAAGAAAGAAAGGTGTTAGAACATTCGACTGATGCTGAACAAATAGCAAACAAAAGAGGAATTATTGTTGGTGCGACAATTATGGTCCTTACTCAAATCGTAATGGTGGCTATCATGACAATGACACCAGTTCATATGGGACATCATGGACATGACTTGGGTGATATAGGCCTTGTTATTGGATTTCATGTATGTGCCATGTATCTCCCGTCACTGGTTACAGGTTTCCTTGTTGATAAGTTTGGTCGTACTGCCATGGCCATTGCCTCTGGAGCCACTTTGCTTCTGGCAGGTTTGATATCAGCGATTGCACCAGGTGATTCCATGATTTTTCTAGTGATTGCTCTTTCCTTACTTGGATTAGGTTGGAATTTTGGTTTAATAAGTGGGACTGCTCTGATTGTTGATTCAACTGAAACTTCAACTCGGGCTAAAACTCAAGGTAAAGTGGATGTTTTAATTGCCTTATCAGGGGCTTCGGGCGGAGCCTTATCCGGAATGATTGTGGCTGGTTCAAGTTATACAACATTATCATTTATTGGAGGGTTATTATCTTTATTATTGATTCCAGTGGTTATCTGGTCCCGGGGAAGTAAAAAAAGGAATTTGAACTAACAGATGCTTTAGCACAATAGGCGAAATAAAAAAGTCATTTCCTAACCTATAGGAAATGGCTTTTTTTGCTAGGAATTGCTTATCATACAAAATGCCGTAGGTTTGGGTGATGCCCCTTCGATGATAAAGGCTCTTTTCGTAAAGATTGTTGTTTTTAAAACTAAACTATTTAAGGTTGATTGCAGCGCAGGTGCGAGACTCCTGCGGGAGCACCGCGGAAAGCGTGCATCTGGAGGGGAAATCAACCACACCGCTTTACTTGGTAAATAGGAACAAAGAATGCGAAAACAGCCATGATAAAAAAGGTAAAGCATGTTTTAAAAGTTTGGTCAAAACATGATTTTATATATTTAATTGAATTGTCCATGGCGAGAGTGAATTCATCGATGAATTATTTGGAGTAGCTTAAGCTTATATTCAATTGATGATCCTAACGTGTCATAACTTCACTAGAACCCAATTACCTAACAATTTGGGTGAATTGTCTGATACAAAAGTTTTTTTCCCACATAGTTTAATAAAAAGTATGACTACTCCAGCGGTGTTTGACTAATCACGGATATTTAATAAAGAACAGTATTCAACATTAGAGTATAAAACTATGCTTGTATATGAGATTGGAACATAATGAATCTGTCGTGACCTTACCCTTATTTTGGCGGAAAATACTTTTAAATATATTACAGGAGGGGTTTTCATGGAGAACGCAATAATTGTGCCTTGGGAAGAAGATGAACTTACTCATGAGTTTTTTGTTCCTGAATATATTGAAAAAATGGCACTGGAAGTTCTTGAACATTACGGTTTCTCCGTTCAGAACATGCATGTTGTTACAACAAAACCAGATAAAGGCGGCTCTATATGGAAAATGGAAACAAGTTCAGGGCCGAAGAGTTTAAAGCTTTTGCACAGAAGACCTACAAGAAGTAAATTTAGCTTGGGAGCTCAAGAATATTTAGTCAATGTTAAGGAAGCAAGAGTACCGCCTATCGTGAAAACCAAAGATGGAAATGATTATGTTGAGGCTGGAGGGAAGTTATGGTTTGTCGCTGAGTGGATCGAAACATTGGCACCTGTAACAAAAGATTTGGAAGGAGCCAAACACCTTTGTAATGCTCTCGGCGAATTCCACCTTTTAAGCAAAGGGTATGTTCCGCCTCGACAAGCTGAAGTTGCATCCAGATTATATAAATGGCCAGCGACTTATGAAAAAGTCATTAACAAAATGGATTGGTTTCGAAACATTGCCAATGCATATGAAGAAATGCCTGCAAGCCCCCACTTGCTGAATGTTTTAGATCAATTCGAAGAACAAGCAAAAAGAAGCTTGGAAAAATTAAATGAATCAAGCTATTTAGAGTTAGCACAACAAGGAAATGAATATTGGGGATTAGTGCATCAAGATTATGGCTGGTCAAATGGTCAAATGGGAGCTAATGGAATGTGGATTATTGACCTTGACGGTGTTGCTTATGACCTTCCCATTCGCGATTTGAGAAAACTGATTACCGGCACAATGGCAGATTTATATAGATGGGATGCAACTTGGGTAAGAGAAATGATCAAGTCCTATCACGAGGCAAATCCAATTTCATCGCAACTGTATGATCTCTTAATGATCGATTTATCTGGTCCAAATGAATTTTACAAGAATGTTAAAGAAGTAGTATATGAACCTGAACTATTTCTAAATGATCAAACAACAGCCATGATTCAAACAATTGTTGATACCGATCAGACAAAATGGCCAGTTTTAGAAGAAATTAAAGATGATTGGAAGGGAATAGAACAAACATGAAAATTTTAATGATTTGTACCGAAAAGCTTCCGGTTCCTCCAGTACTAGGTGGTGCCATCCAAACCTATATATCAGGCACCCTGCCATATTTAAGTAAAGTCCATGATATTACGGTTTTGGGAATTAATGACCCATCACTCCCTGATCAAGAAACGATTGATGGAAACCGTTATGTACGTGTACCAGGAAAAATATTCGAAGTATATCGAGAAGAGGTTATTAGCTATCTTCAAGCAAATCATTTCGATCTAATTCATATATTCAATCGACCTCGACTAGTCCTTCCTGTCCGAAAAGCGGCACCTAATTCAAAAATTATCCTCAGCATGCATAATGATATGTTTAATCCAGAGAAAATCAATCCCGAAGAAGCAAAAGCGGCCATTGAAGAAGTTACAAATATTGTTACTGTCAGTGATTATATAGGCAATGTCATCAAAGACTTATATCCACAAGCTTCATCAAAGATTCGCACAATCTATTCTGGTGTAGACACCAACCGATTTCTACCCGGCAGTCACTCGAAAATGCAAGGAATTCGTAATGAATTACGAAAAGCAAACGGTCTTGAAAACAAAACGGTCTTATTATTTGCAGGAAGACTATCCAATAATAAAGGCGTCGATAGGCTAATCCGGGCATTACCTGAGCTTTCAAGTAAATTTAAGGATTTAGCTTTAGTGATTGTCGGAAGTAAATGGTTCAGCCAAAATGATGTAACTGATTATGTAGCTTATGTAAGAGCATTGGCAAAAAAGCTGCCTATCCCAGTTGTTTCAACTGGTTTTGTCGCGCCTAGTGAAATACAAAATTGGTTTGCTGCCGCTGATTTATTCGTGTGTACATCAATATGGCAAGAACCGCTTGCACGTGTCCATTATGAAGCAATGGGTGCAGGGCTTCCAATCGTAACAACGGCAAGAGGCGGAAATCCAGAGGTCATTCGTATAAGAGAGAATGGGCTTGTAGTAGAGAATCCAGAAGATCCTGGATGTTTTACAGAAAAGATTACAGAAATTCTATCAAACAGATCACTAATGGAAAAAATGGGCGAACGAGGCAGGGAACTTGCCCTTGCTTTATATCAATGGGATCGAGTTGGATCTGAGATACTTGAAGTTTGGAAACAATGACTGTTTAGACCAATCAAGAGTTATATGAACATGGATTACACTATATTGGAGTTGCTTTTACTAAAAAAGACTTGTCACTGGTGCTGCAGGGATCACATTTATGTGAATAATTTCTAAAGGATGTGAAAAACGAAGTGATTGGCGAGGATACATTTGCAGGACCTGCCCCTATTCCCCCTATTTGCTAAGCAAGTTAACCTTAAAGCTCTCCAGATCCACCCCAAGTTTCAATTTTATGCAACAAATTGGTCAATGACACTCCTCCTGAAAAGCAATCTTACGAAAATCAGCCTTTATAAAAAAGCGGTTTTACTGTTTAAGGAAAAAACATTGTGCCTCACTTCGGAAAAATTGTCGTAATAAACAGGATGGTCATTGTTTAACTATTGGGGTGCGTGCTTTAGCTGAAGAACGGGGCTGACATTAATGCAGCTCTTTCTTTATGTAACTAAAGGTTCAGGTTAGCTTAACCTGGACCAAAAATATTATTGAAGCGTAATTAGATTTTGTGCCCTTAATAAACTTACAACTACTTCTTCATACAAACGATAGATTGAGCACTTTCTTCCATCTATTTAAACTGATAGAGAAGTCCTCCTTGTTTGATGCTGGGTCAATGCGTTGACACTCATACATCATACAAGAGGGCTCTTTTTCTTTCCGAAGATAATGCCGAAAATAATACTTATCATCATATGAATGATCATTCCAAAGATAATTTCACCAATGATGCCACCTATTATTCCAGTTTTAATTGCTTTATAAACCGGAAATTGCACGTTTATCACTCCTTTTTCTTTTGCATTGTGCATTGTTATCGTACCAGAGTGAAAAAAAACAATTCTATAATGCTAATTACAAAAATCAGAATTGGACAATTTCCTATTCTATATTGAATTCAAATTAGTTGTTAGTTAAGTTCAAAAATTAAATGGCTAATAAATAAGAGCAAGCATATAGCTTGCTCTTTCCGTAAAAATAGATTTATTTAGACTTTAGATTCTTGCCTATATATTGAACAATCTTTCTAAGCTCTGTCGATGTTGGACGACCAAATGGACTGGTTTGTTTCTGTTGATATAGTAGTTGTCCATTTTCATCCACAAGAAAATAAGCAGGTTCTCCATGAGTACCATGATCTTCATAAGGTGCATCATCACCGTGATAGAAAACATCGTAAGCTTTTAAAGCAACCAGAAATTCATCTGATAAAATCGGGAACGATAAGCTGTTCTCCAATGCCATATTCCTTAAGTTTTCTAATTTGTCCGTAGACAAAGTAATAAGATGTACATTTTTCCCTTCAAAGAAACCTTTGCTCTCTTCAAGCTCCTTCAGATCATGGACACAAACAGGGCACCAGGCGCCTCTAAAAAAAATAATTAATTTCCAGCCCTTATGTTCTTTAAGATTGGCTTCTAAAGAGAATTCCTGTCCTGAAATTTCAGGAAGTATAAAGTTTGGAACCTTTTCACTTAATTTAAAAGTAGTCATTTTGTCTCCTCCTTTTAATAAATGGATAGTGTATATATTTTCAAATGCTAAGTTACACACATTATATTATCTTAATTAGCAATTAAAATATGTAAGCTTCATTACATTGCTTGGAAATATCAAAAATTGCAAGAACTCCAACCATTCACAATAGTTAATGGGGTAAATCCCCATCAACTTAAGAAAGATAAACGCCCCCAAAACGAAAAAAAATGAGCTGACTTCTCATAGTATATATCTATAGAGAAAGAAAATTTTCGTTTAGGGGGTACTTCAAAACCTTAGCTTGATGGCGATGTGGAGTACCCCTTAACGTTGTATATCCGCATTTTCCTGACGCTTCCCCTAGTAGCGGTAATGCTTCTATAATAAGATTTAACTAAGTTTGTCGTTTACTTTAAAGCTGTTAATAAAAAACAACGGATTATTTCATTCTGGTGATATTATTCGTATGACTTGGGAATGATAACCGTCATTGATTTCGAGGGAGTATATTCCCCTTTTGATATTAGGGGAGAAATTAGCCGCAATATATCAATAGTTGTTTTGATCCTTAATAAACAGGGAACAAGTTGGATTAAAGTGGATAAGGAGATGAGTCTATGTTTCATTACACCGTAGAAACGAATCAATCAATCGAAGAATCAATGGCAGTCTTAGAGGAAAAATTAAAAGAGGAAAAATTCGGTGTGCTTTGGCATTTTGATATCAAAGAAACTTTACAAAATAAAGGGTTTGAATTTGATCAACCCTATCATGTATTGGAAGTTTGTAACCCAAAAGAAGCGCAACGGGTATTATCAGAAAATCAAATGGTTGGCTATTTCTTGCCGTGTAAAATTGTTGTTTATGAAGATGGAGGCAAGACGAAAATAGGCATGCCGAGACCAACATCTTTAATTGAAATGGTCAGCGATTCCTCTATTAAAGGATTTGCCCAGGATATTGAAGACCGTTTAATTGCGTGTATCGACCGGGTCGTGCAATAGCATAGTGTGGCAAGAGCTGAACCCTTGGACGAGGATGGTATACTCTGTCTCAAGGGTCTTTTTTCATATATGATGTTTATTCCATCGCCTGAACAAGTTCCTCTACTCTCGGAGTTATCAAATAGAAGAAGGAAAATGGACAATTCCCGAGGTAATTGGTCATTTCATACCTTGGGATGAGTTTGTTATGAAGTTAATCGTACTGGCGAAGACGAAACTGTCCGTTTTTGGGATACAGAAAGCATGATCATAAAAAATGATGTACCCCTTAAACTATCAGCGATACTTACCTTTGAATGAGATTTACAAAGCATGGAATTAATATCCCCTCATTTCAACATCGATTACATATTATGAGAACTTAATTTACAACATACACGGCACTCATGTTCAATTAAAGGTTGAGTTAGTTCATTCATTAAGGAACAGGAAAATGAAAAAACTTTGTCGTTTTATGATTCCCCCAAACCCTGTGTAACAAGGAGGAGTTTAATTTCCAAATTTTCAAAGGTATCCTACTGATAATGTTCTGAAATAATAAGAAAAAATGCGGGAGATACCAAATGAAAAACCATAAATTTTATCAAGTGATTATCACTATTTTTATACTTGTCTTAATGGTCGATCACCCGGCCCATGCAACGGAATGGGAAGATGAAGAAGGACCAATAAGCTTTAAAATTGAGATGTTGCCTTGGGAAATCGTGAACAACATTATTCCTAATAAAACTATTTTCACCATTATTGATATTGAAACGGGTTTATCATTCAAGGTTCAGCGAAGAGCAGGCAGCCATCATGCCGATGTACAGCCACTAACCAAAGAAGATACTCAAATCATGAAGAAAATTTATAATAATAAATGGAGTTGGAATAGAAGAGCCATTATTGTATTAATCAATAATCAAATGATTGCTGCATCCATGCACGGAATGCCACATGGTGCCGGTGCTCTTCAAAACGGCTTTTCAGGTCATTTCTGTGTTCATTTCTCTGGAAGCATTACGCATCGTTTGAAAAACGAAGATCTTTCACATAAATTAATGGTATTGAAAGCGGCTGGTAAGCTTGACGATTATATACAAACGGTAAGTCCTTATGAACTTATACGTATTTTTACCATTGCCGTTAACCAAGGAAATCATAAATTATTAGCAATGACCTTATCAAATCCGGGACATCCTAAAACTGTCAATAAACTTGTTGAAGATATTACATATTTTGGAGTGGTTGAGCCTTTAAGACAACCGCCGGAACAACTAAATGGGCTATTTCTCGTGGATGTACCCGTTCAAGTAGCTATTAATAAGAAGAGAGAAGGCAAAGAAAAAAAGGTAATGCATTTTATGATCCGAAGGGAAAGTTTGACTGATCGCTGGTTCATTGATCAAGATTCGCTCCATGAAGACTTAAAATAAAGGGATACATGCAATGATTAATCCTAACTATATTAGTGTGGGGGGCATTCAAATGAGATTAACATGGATTGCCGGAATTTTACTATTCGTTCAACAAGTGAATATCTCTGAAAGCTTATCGGTAACTCAACACGGGCAAACGATTGCCACTGTCAACCGTGCTGATGTTACTATGCCCTCACTAAATGTTCCTATGATGGACTTGGATAAATACAATCGGTTTATCGAAAAACTAGATCGCCAAGTGTACCAAAAACCTGTAAATGCCACTATCGATAAATATGGTAATATGCTGCCTGGGCGGGTAGGTTATAAGTTGTACCATCAGGCGTTTAATGAGCAATTTTATTCCTTTTTGTATAGTAGTAAAGCATACAAAGTGGAAGTGCCTTTACTTGCCATTTATCCAAAAGTTGACATCGAATTGCTTGCTCAGATACGTGTGAAAAAAATAGGTGAATATAGAACCTATTTTAATCAGAACAATAAAAATCGTTCAAATAATGTCTTGCTTGCAACAAAAGCGATTAATAATTATGTCGTGTTTCCAGGAGAAACGTTTTCTTTTAACCAAGTCGTTGGCAAGAGGACAGGAGACAAAGGATATATGCTCGCTCGGGTTATAGTCGAAGGAGAGTTTTCTGAAGGGATCGGTGGAGGGATCTGTCAGGTATCATCCACCCTTTTTAACGCTATAGACAATGCAGGATTGCAAACTATTCAACGCTATTCCCATTCTAGGAGCGTTCCTTATGTTCCATCTGGCCGGGATGCTACAGTAAGCTGGGATGGTCCTGATTTTAGCTTTAAAAACAAGTACAATCAACCTATCCTCCTACGAGCTACAACACAAGGAGGAATTGTGAGCGTCGCAGTGTATTCTTCAGATATGATTAATTATGAGGCCCGAAAAGTTCCCAACGCTTCAAAACACATATCAAAAGAAATTTCGGTGTGATTAATAAGTAAACGCAAGCACGTTCTGTCGTAGACAATCCCCACTAAAAGAAAGATGCTGCCCCATTAATACAATCTTCCATTAGAGGAAAACTGTTCGTAAAAGTACACTTTTACGAGCTTTTTACTGTTGAACATGCTTTTGATTAGTTGAATAAGAGATATGTTAAAAGTTTAACTACTGTTACTAATTTATGGTACTTAATATTGACCTTTGGCTACGAGGCGGATGGGTGATGGATTTTCTTCTTGGAAAGATCACTCGGTCACATTCTGATATTGATTTAGTTACTTGGATACAGCATCGTGAGCATTTGGAACAGGCGCTTGTTAATGATGGTTTTCAACTAAAGCCAGTCAGCGAGTTTCAAACCGATTTCCTCAAGAACAATGTCAATGTGAGTTTTGTATTTGTTAGGTATTCGGATAATGGCGATATAGTCGCTAACGGATTTCCAGAATGGGTATGGAGGAAAGATGCCTTGCCAATGAGACCTTATAATTTACGAGGTATATCAATGAATGTTTTAAACCCATACCAATTACTTGAAGAAAAAAAGTTTACGAACAAGGAACAGGAAGGACACTTCGTCCAAAGGATCTTAAAAGCATGGAAATTATTCAAAAGATCATTGATGTAAATAGGTAGAAGTTAAATAAGGTTCTTATTGAGCTAACTAATGGAGGTTGCTGGGGCAGCCTTTTTATTATGGAACTAACTGGGCAGGATATTTGAACAAATATATCAAACTATAAGAATAAGGGGGAGATGAATGAAAATGAATGACGAAAAAATCAACTCGGCCAGTGGAGTAGTAATAGCTGTTAGTAAAAGTGATAAACACACATTCAGTAAGGAAAATTGCAATAGTATAAAGCTGTTGAAAGGTTTGGGCGTTGAAGGAGATGCCCATTTAGGTAAAACCGTAAAGCATCGTTCACGTGTAGCGGCTAACCCAAATCAACCTAACCTGCGGCAAGTTCACCTAATACACTCAGAATTATTAGATGAATTGAAAGATAGGTTTAATGTTAAAGCTGGTCAAATGGGTGAAAATATCACCACAAAAGGTATCGATCTGCTTGAATTACCGAAGGACTCGTTACTATATATTGGGGAAACAGCGGTTATTAAAGTAACAGGCTTACGAAATCCATGTGCCCAAATCGATCAATTTAAATCAGGACTGATGAATGCTGTCTTAGACCGGGATAAGCATGGGAACTTGATACGTAAAGCAGGAATAATGAGCATAGTTTTGGAAAGCGGTGAGGTTCACCCAGGGGACGTGGTTAGAATTCAATTACCTCCTTTACCTCATACACCTCTTGAAAGGGTATGAGGTTTTCAAAAGAGCCGTTTTTATTTTAAGTAAAACAAAACAAACTTAACTGGTTGCTATATTTCTACTAGGGGGTTGCTGAGGCAGCCTTTTTCTTATGTATTGATGAAATTAATCATTTTTAAAGAAAGTAAGCGGCAATAAAATTCTACAAGGAACCCGCTTGAATAATAGGTAAATTATGGTATTGTTAAATTGGAGGTGATTACTTGAGGAAATGTTTTCTTTTTATTAGCCTATTTATTGTTTTATCCTTTTTATCAGCCTGTTCATCAAATCCTTCTATAGAACTAGTAGATGCGAATGTTGATATTGTTAAAGATAAGAGTTTACTTGGTTCAATTGGGATAACTGAAGGAGAAAGAAAGGGAGATGAGCTGGTCCCGACAGCTTTATTTTATAAATTCTCCATTAAAAATACAGGTAATAAAACAGCTGGTATTGAAGAAGTTGATAAAGGAATTGAACTTAAGATTGAGCCTAAAGACAAACTGAGAGCGGTGTCAGAAGACGTGATAGGCTTCAATATTTATGATCCCGAAGAGTATAACGGGAGTGGTGTAGGGTTCGGTCATTCCTTTTTATCAGTTCTTAAGCCTGACGAAAAGGGTGAGTATACTCTTAACTACGATTTAGGTGTAAGTGAAGAAAATTCCCAAGTTCCACTACTTGTACCTTCAAAAGATAAATTAGATGAACTTAAGAAGCATGCATTGGATGCTTTTTTAGTTGTAACAATTGAAAATCAAGAAATAGCAAGATTTGACCTGAATAAACTTAAAAACTAACGTTAGCTAAAAATTGGAGCTGTCATTAAGATAGCTTTTTCTTTATGCGGCAAAAGGGCAAGTATAACTTAATTTACTGTTGAAATGGAGGATTATAATGGGCCAAGTAAAAGGGAAAATTGCCATTATTACGGGAGTAAGCCGGCTTAAGGGGATTGGGGCTGCTATTTGTAAGGAGTTAGCTGAAGCGGGTTACGATATATTTTTTACTTATTGGACGGCATATGATAAAAAAATGCCTTGGAGTATTGAATCAGATGAGCCCATGAAATTAAAAGAAGAATTAATAAAAAAGGGGGTTAAGGTATCATGTATGGAGTTGGATTTAACTTTATATGATGCACCTGAACAACTTATAAATGAAGTTTCTGAACAACTTGGTTATCCTGATATCTTGATTAATAACGCAGCATACTCAACTAACAATGATTTTTCAAATTTGACTGCCGAAGAATTAGATAAACATTACATGGTAAATGTTCGTGCAACGACACTATTAAGCAGTAAATTTGCTCAAAGGTTTGATAAGAAATCAGGCGGAAGAATTATCAACATTACATCAGGTCAGTCAAAAGGACCGATGCCTGGCGAATTAGCTTATGCAACAACAAAAGGAGCAGTTGATGCTCTAACCATCACTTTGTCGGCTGAACTCGCCCCTTTAGGAATAACGGTTAATGCAATAAATCCAGGTCCAACTGATACAGGTTGGATGACAGAGGAAATACAAAGTAAATTAAAACCGATGTTTCCTTTCGGCAGAATAGGAAAACCGGGGGATGTTGCAAAAACTATTAAGTTTTTAGTGAGCGTTGAAGCAGATTGGATTACAGGGCAGGTTATACATGCAGAAGGTGGATTTAAAAGGTAAATTAAACTAAATCTTCTTTGTTCAGATATCTTCAATAAAAAAAGGTTGCTGTGGCAGCCTTTTTATGTAACTTTTGTTATAGGATAATGGTGATATATTTGATGGGCAAAATATTAGGTGGAAAACTCCGAAAAGAAGGAAGTGCTAAGCGATGAATTTAGAGATGGTTATGCAGGAACTTGAAGCCCTTGGCAAGGAACGAACTAAAAAAATATACATATCCAATGGTGCGCATGAGCCGCTTTTTGGCGTGGCTACAGGCGCTATGAAACCAATCGCAAAGAAAATAAAAATAAGTCAACATTTAGCTGAAGAGCTTTATTCGACGGGGAACTACGATGCTATGTACTTTGCAGACATTATTGCAGATCCAAAAGCCATGACTGAGTCGGATTATGATCGTTGGATGGATGCTGCGTATTTTTATATGCTGTCCGATTTTGTAGTGGCCGTAACTTTAGCAGAGTCGGATATTGCACAAGAAGTTGCTGATAAATGGATCGCAAGCGGTGAAGAGCTGAGAATGTCGGCGGGCTGGAGTTGCTACTGCTGGCTTTTAGGGAATCGGCTTGACGTTGAATTTTCAGAAAGCAAGATTTCCAATATGCTTGATAGTGTGAAGAATACGATTCACGATTCGCCAGAACGAACGAAATCCGCCATGAATAATTTTCTATACACCGTGGGGATTTCATATTTGCCGCTCCATGAAAAGGCAGTCGAGACTGCAAAGGCAATAGGAATAGTGGAAGTCAAACGGGACAAGAAAAAAAACAGTTTGCTAAATGCTTACGAAAGTATTCAAAAAGAAGTCGATAAAGGAAGGCTTGGTTTTAAACGCAAATATGTAAGATGTTAAAAAAAAAGCCTCGCAATATGAATCAACTATCGTGAAAAGGTTATTACCTTCTCGATGATTTTGATTGGATACATGAAAATATCCTTCTTAAACTAATGTGTGCTTTATTTCAATAAGGAAGGTTGCCGAGGCAGCCTTTCTCTATAGGTTTAATAGAAGTTCAAGGGAGAAGAAAATGACACAATCATTGATTTTTGATATGGATGGTACATTATTTCAAACAGATAAAATTTTAGAAATATCCCTTCAAGAAACATTTGATCATTTGAGGAATTTGAGTTTGTGGGAGCAAAAAACGCCCATTGAAAAATATCGAGAAATTATGGGAGTACCTTTACCAGTTGTATGGGAAACCTTATTACCTGAACATTCGAGCGAAACCAGACAACAAGCAAATGAATTATTCCACGAGAAATTAATTACTAATATTAATGTAGGCAATGGTGCTTTATATCCGTATGTAAAGGAAATTTTTGGACATTTAAAAGATAATGATTGTGCAATATACATAGCAAGCAATGGGCAAATAGAATATTTAAATGCAATCGTAAAGTATTATCATTTAGATAATTGGGTTACGGAAACATTTAGTATACAACACATACAATCTCAAAATAAATCAGATTTAGTACATACAATAGTGAACAAATATAATGTTGAAAAAGGTGCTGTAATTGGTGATCGCTTATCAGATATTAAAGCAGCAAAAGATAATGGTTTAGTAGCGATAGGGTGTAATTTTGATTTTGCTCAAGAAAATGAGCTTGCGCAAGCAGATATCATCATTAACGGCTTAGTTGAATTGAAATCAGTTTTAGAAAAATTAAATGACAAAAGCAATGGGGGAAATAGGCAATAAGGTGAGTTGGTGAAGTTTTTTCTGTTTGCAACAATTGGGGCAGGATAGTTTAAGAAGATACATCCATCTGTATTATTGAGTGCCAGCGCATGTTATAATGAATGACTTAAGATAATTACTGTTTTTGGACGGATGCCAAGTAAAGCCTCCGCATAGCGATAAAATATGGAGGTGTAAGAGATTGAATAAACAATGGACGATTGGCAAAATTAAAGAATTTGTTGAGAACAATTCGGAAAGTAAGTTGCTAACGACGGAATATCACGGTTTTTCTCAAAAGTTACTATTTAAATGTATATGTGGTAGCAATTTTGAAAAAACGTTTACGAAGTTTAAGAATAATAAACAACGTAAATGTGAAGTGTGCCAACCGCCTAAAGCTGCACGATAACATAGTGAATAATCGAAGTGCTGATTTCTTTATGAAGTTGGCACTGTTTTTATTTAAGGGGACTAAATGTGGATTTCCTGAAGGGGAGGTCTGGACGATTATTCCCTCTTAAACTAGTGGGTGCGTTAGCTTTAAAAATGGGGTGTCATAAGGCAGCTTTTTTTATGCAACTAAAGTCTCAGGAAGGTTGGGATTAATGGTATAATAAAAGATAGTGTGTGGAAAGTTTTTCTAATAGTGGTTTTAAAGATGACGGGATTTACCTAATAGTGAGGTGCGGAATGCGAAGTTCGAAAAATAGAAAAAAAAGATCGGAAAAAATATTAAAGACCCTAAAGGTACCAATAAATAAACATTTACCCTTAACGGAAAATGAAGAAGAAGTTTCTCTTAGAACAAAAGAAGAGATCATTAACAGAATTATTCCATTAGCGATAGTCTCAGCGAAAGCTATGGAGGCTCCGTTAGAAAAAATTGAGGAATTTATTGAAAGATATGATGCTAACGAATTATTCACAGAAGAAGAAAAAAAGTTTTTAATGAAAAAACATCTGAATCAGAACGAGCTGATCCAGTACTCTTGGAAGTTGGAATGTATTTGGCTTCTGCTTTGGTCTGTAAATCTAATATCCGATATTGATGTTCCAGCCGATACGTGTAATGCTGAATATGTTTTTGAGACGGTTTTTCTTCATTCTAAAAAAGAGTTGCTTGATAAATCCTCTATAAAACCATCCAGTGATATATTAGATAGCCTTGATTTTATTTATAGAGCACATTGGGCGGTACGAGAAGCCCAAATAAATCATTTGGAAGTTCCATCATCTCTAGATGAAGGCGTTGTATATGAAAGACACTACACTCTTAATTGGCTAGTAAATTATATGGATCAAGAATGGGAAGAAATAAGTACAGATACATAAAAGCGCGAATACTTTCATGCTCCCTTATCAGGGGTAAATGTGAAGTTATCCACTTATTTTAACAGGTGATTGCTTCAAACAAGGAAGGCTGCTGAGGCGGCCTTTTTCTTATGGCACTAACAAGGCAGGTTAGCTGGATAAGGGACGAATTACCAGTACAAAAGTTTTCATATTTTGAGATAATCAATAAGCACCAATGTAATAGGTGTATTAGATGCAATTGTATGCATGAAATGAAGTGAGCATTTCATGGGGAATGTATTACTAGGGCTGACAATCGGAAAATTCATTGCAGCCTATATAAGGCAATACACAGATTATAAATAAATTGTAGGTTCCATAAAATACATAGTTAAATAATTTAATCTTATTGAACTAAAGGTCGGTTCAGTTGAAGAGAGGGTTGCGACGAGAGCTCATTTTTCACGTAAAAGAACAGACATGTTATAGTATAGGAGAATCGGATTTTATTTTATCTGAGGTAATCTTAATCATCAAAGGAGTTTATTCATAATGCATGTGCTACAAAAAACACAAAAAATAGTTCGCTATCAGAATCAACAGGGCAATATACATTACGGTATTGTTGAGGATGAAAAGATATTACAACTGTCTAGCAGTTTTGCTGAACTTGTCAACAAGGAAATAAAGTATGACGGGGTAGAGTTGAAATATAGTGACATAAAAATTCTGGAACCTGTAAAACCTTCGAAAGTTGTTAACTTCGGCTGGACATATGCAGGTCATGCAAAGGAAACAGGGGGAGAGGCGAACCTTGTAGAACCATTTCTATTCTTAAAGCCGTTATCTTCGCTTATTGCAGACAAGGAGAAAATTATCCTTCCGCCAAACGAGCTATCCAACCAAGTTGAACTTGAAGGGGAAGTAGCCTTGGTGATTGGAAAGCGCGGAAAAAACATCAAAGAAGAAGATGCGCTTGATTATGTGTTCGGTTGCACGATATTTAATGACGTCACAGCAAGAGATCTTACAAAAAAAGATCCACAGTTTACGCGGGGCAAAGGATTTGATACGTTCGGACCTTTGGGACCGTGCATCGTTACCGGGGTAGATCCCACTAATTTGCGGATTGTGACCACTTTAAACGGCCGCGTTGTCCAGGACGGAAACACCAATGAAATGTCTCTAAGCATTCCGTTTCTAATCAGCTGGCTTTCACAGGTAATGACACTGGAGCCAGGTGACATTTTGGCCACGGGTTCACCATCTGGCAGCTGCCCGATCAAGTCGGGGGATGAGGTCGTTGTTGAAGTCGAGAACATCGGTCGATTAACTAATGATGTTCAGTAAGATGTGCCAGCATTCTTCATAACCACCACAAATGCTTATAGTTAGTAAAGATCGGAGCTGTCTTTTAAGGCAGCTCTTTTTCTTTATGCATCGGGCAAGTTAGTTTAATAAGGTATTTCCATTTTTACACAAATAGGAAGATGTGAAATGGTATGATTGAAAGAGAAACAGTAATTGTACAGAACCTAATTTTTTTTGGGGGAATATATTCTTGAAAATGGTTAGAATCTCTTAACAATAATGGTTATTGTTCTATCAGGTTATATTCTAATAACTCGAACACTGGAGTTATTAACGCCGTATTATTTGTTTTTCCTTGGGGCACTAATTTTGGTGATGGGATTAGCCGAACTTCAAAAAGACAGAAAAGTTTGAGGGTGCTATTGGAGAGTAAATATGCTTACGATGCTGTTTAAGGAGTGAGATAAAATAATGAATTTATTAAGCTTTTCAAAAGTGAAGATTTTAAAACTATCTATTCATGCGTTGTTAATAGGTGTTTTATTAACTTTAGTTAGTTTAATTGTTAATGATGTTATTTCAATTGTTCTTCATGAAAGAATGACATTGAATTTAATATTTATTAACGTAATTATGGCTTTTTGGGTTTTGTGGGCAATTCAAAATACAAAATATCAGAAATAATGAACTTGAGTTTAGTTAAATAAAGTTTTTTTTATTCAGCTAACGGGTGCATTTCTTCAATAAGGGAGCTGCTTCGTCAGCTCTTTTTCTTATGGAACTAAAGGGGCAGGGTAGTTTGAATATGTAATAGGGTAGTTATGGATAATTAAAAGGGGAAAGATATATAAGTGGAGAATGAGTTTATTTAAGTGATTAAAGGAGGCTAACAGTGTGAATAAAAAATTATTAAGGGTAGGAACTACCTATATCCCAGTTTCAAATGTAGAACTTTCTTCTGAATGGTATGTAAACAAATTGGGGGCAGAGTTAAGCTATAAAGACGAAGACAAAGCAATTCTTAATTTTGCGAACCAAAGTATTTTCCTTGTTAAATCTAAAGAAAATCAAAGCTCAAATTTCTATGATATTTACGGTGTTGAGCGTTTTTCTATAACTTTTGAAGTTAATGGAATAAATGCTTTAGAAGCTATACATAGAGATTTTAGCCAAAAACAGATTAGAGTTAGTGCAATTGAAAGTAGAGGACATTCTGGGGAAAATTTTATTTTCTTCGATTTAGATGGTAATAAATTTGATGTATGGAGTGAATTAAGTCCAATCTTCAAAGAAAAATACCTTATCTCGCAATAGAGAAGAATGTTTTCTGGTTGAACTAACTGGTGCGTAGTTAATGAAGAAACTTGTGCATACTTATATCGTGAAATGTCATGCGGAGGCATGCTGATTGAAATGTAACAATATTTTCTCTTGAATCATTTTTGGTATAATATTTGGGCAGGTGAGAAGAATAATTTGAAGTCTGGCTATATGCATGTTTCTTTGACCAAAATTTAAAAGAAAAAATTTGAAGAATGGCTAGTTTTTGGTGAAATGTGGATTCCCGTTGTTAGGAAATAAAGAGTGAAAAGGAGAGATGTTAATGTCCTATATAGTTGATTTTAAAAATGTGTCTACGGTTGGTTTAGAGTCTTCACCTGTAGTAGAAACGCTTGCTGGTTTACGAGCTAATGAAGCCCGGTATTTTATGAACAAATACAAGCATGAATTTACGGTTGTAGCAGCTAGCGAAAGCCAGGAGACCCTTGATTATGTGAACCGAATTTTGAAAGAAGAACGTGATATTGAGTTTGCGGCCAAACCTTTAGAAACTTCGCGTTTTCAATTGGAAAATATCAAATTTGCCTACGTCTTTTATGAGGATGGTCTTGAGGTCAATGTCATGTATACGGTTGATGGCCCTAAGAAGCGGGCCGTTGGTTTTAAGCTTTCTGAGGGGATGGAGGTACCAAAGGAGTTAGAGGAGAAGTTTAAGTTTGCTAGGCAGAAGTCCAAACTAGCTGGAACAATTCGGGGCTCGTTTTTTGTAATTAAAGGAGAATACTAAAGGTAGGCCTGATTGTTGAATAACTTGCAGTAGGAAAATTAGAATATATAAATTTTAGATAATAATGAGTACAACCTCCCGATCATAGGGAGATTGGGAGGTAAGTCTGGTATTAGCCGAAATATTATTTTTTTACAGCGTGGATGTAATGAATCGTTTCGAATGCAGACAAATAGTCTGTACGATTACGAAAGAATTCATTATTAATAGTAACAGGTGATAAATGTTCATAAATGAGTAAACCTGAGTTTTCTAACATTTTCTCCGTTTCATCATAAGTAAAACATGATTTCATTGACTCACCACTAGCTGAAGCCATTTGAACCATATTTTGAACTCGATTAGACATTCCTTTTTCTTCAAAAAGTTTGTCGTCTGCATAATCAAAAACGATAGAACTTCCTGAGGGAACTTTGGTAAATAATTTATTAATCAAGTTGGCATTTTCCTCTTTTGTTAAATAATAAGAAACACCTAAAAGACTATACAAAGTTTTTTCATTAGGCATAAAACCTTCTTCAACAAGATTTTGAACAGTGAATTCTTTGGTGAAATCCATTGAAACAAAATGAAGATTATCCGGAATTTGATAATCAGCATTTGCTAACCTTATCTTTTTAAAGTCTTGTGTGGCTGGGTAATCAACTTCAAATATCTCTATACTGTCGTTTAATTCTGGGTGTCGGAAACAAAAGGTATCTAATCCAGCTCCTAGAATGACATACTGTTTAACGCCTAGCAACATTTCGTGAAATAATACATTTTCGCAATAGGCAGCACGTGCCAAAGGCGTTGGAGAAAGTTGAACTTGTGTAATCCATTTTAAAATTTCATCTGGATGATCTTGAAATTTCCTTGCAATTTTATTACTAAAGAATTGAATTCCTTTAATCATGTTCTCACTAATATCTCCAAATTCTTCTTGGGTAATTAAATCCATTGCAATAAAATCATCAAAAATTTTGGGTGTGTCATATTTACTGTGGTATGCTCGACCAAATGCTGATATTAAGGAAGTTAAGCTTGATTCATTTTTCTTCATACATTAATCCTCCCATATAACAAAAATAAGATTCCCCTGGCCAGGAGAATCTTATTATAAACATAAATTTTTTAACTGTAAATTATAGCATAAATAAATTTTTTTGTCAATTACTTCGTTTTATAATAACTAATAAATTTCTATATATTATGGTAGAAATTTTATTTTAAGTAATAAAGAATGTTGTTCAAGAATCGCTTTTCTTAATCAACTAATGTGTGGCGTTAGCTGAAGATCGAAGCTGTCTTTAAGGCAGCTTTTTCATATGGAACAATGCTTTATACAAACTTAATCGTATAGAAAAACTCTTCTAAATTTCATGCAAAATAACGGAGGGAGTAGCTAATGAATATTCGTATTTTAAAGGAGTCCGATGCCCATTTATACCAGGAAGTGCGATTGAATGCATTGAAAAATAACCCAGAAGCATTTGGTTCAACATATGAGAGAGAGGTGGGCTTTTCGTTAGAAACGGTAAAGGAACGAATAAAACCAACTAGGGACAAGTACATTGTAGGTGCTTTTGATTATAGAAAATCTTTAGTTGGAATTGTTACTTTTATACGTGAAAACAATATCAAAACCAGACATAAAGGGAATGTTTTTGGGATGTACATAGCTCCAAGCAATCGAGGTCAGGGTTTAGGGAAATCATTAATGAATGAACTTATAAGAAGGGCGAAGAATTCTGATGGATTGGAACAAATCAATTTAACTGTTGTATCTGATAATGACTCCGCAAAGAAACTATATAAGTCTTTAGGATTTGAGGTCTATGGTACAGAACGAAATGCCTTAAAGTATAATGGGCACTATTTTGATGAGGATTTGATGGTTCTAACTATCTGATTATTGAGCTAACGGGTGCTTTAGCTGAACATGAAGAATATTTAGTTTACGCAGCTTGCCCGACTTATATATAATAGATGAAAACCATTAGGAGTTGACTTTATGCTTAATCGGATCAAGAATAAATTGATTTCCGCACAAGAAACGGGAGAAGAAGTAGATAATATCTACGCTATCTTACCCCCTCCAGGAACCATTATCGGAGAGGCAACGGAAGAAGAAATGGAAAAGGCAGCAGAGCTTGAAATTAGACATATGGCTTTCATGAGGTTGCAGGAAATGAATATACAATTTGACGGTGCGTCTTATAAAGAACTATTAAAAGAGTTTCAAGATTTTGAAACCGATTCGAGTAAATTTTGGAGAGATATATCCAGCCGTTTATCCGTTCCGTATGAATGGCCAATCAGAATTGATCATGCAAACAGCCCTATTTATATTCGTGAACACGATTTATATGAAGAAGAAGAGATTGAAGATTGATACTGAAATTTATGCTTGGCAAAGTCGTATCGGTTCATGCATTCATTATTAATGTATTTTAAATCGATTTTTAGAGCGTTATCCATAAGGGTTAACGTTCTTTTTGTTTGCAAAATTAGCTGGATAGTGAAGTAAGTGGATTTTTCCTTACTTTTTTGTTAACGGGTGTTGTTAACTGAAAATCGGAGCTGTCTTTAAGGCAGTTTTTTCTTATGGGACTAAAGGGGCAGGATAGTTGAAGAGTGCAGTTTGGCCTTTGTTCAGCAATTGACCATATTCTTGAATGAAAGAGAAGGGATTATTTGTAAGTGAGTCGAAGTTAATGTCAGAGATGTTATTTAGTTTAGCATTGGGACGTACAGTAAAGAGAAAGAAAATTATAAAGAAAGTGGGAGATCTATTGGATACAAAAGTGATATTGAAGCGATTCGAACAGGTGGCTACGTACTATATTGAAGAGTTAAGTAAATATTCGCTGGATGAGTTTACAAGAAAGCCTTCTGAGGATGAATGGTCATTAGGACAAATGTATAATCATTTAATAAAGAGCACCCTTCATCTTCAATTGAAAGCCATTAAGCAATGTGCTAATGGCACTACTTCCGATGACGGTAAAAAAACAGAAATAGGCGAATCGATTTTCAAAGAAGGAGAGTTTCCTCCAATCAGGTTAAAAGGTCCGGATACACCGGATTTCACACCGCCAAACCCTACAGGAAAAGAAGAAGTAAAGGAAGGACTGCTTCAAATCATTGAGGAAATGCAAGAGATAGAGAAAAAGCTCTCTGACATTCCGGCCAGCCAGAAAGTTCAGCACCGGAGAATGGGATATTTAAATGCAGAGGAATATTTTCAACTAATCGAAATGCATTTCCGGCACCACTTACGGCAAAAAGAACGTATCGATCAGTTTCTTTTAAAAGTAAGTAAGTAATCTTTATTGTTGAAGCATTTATTGACCGTCGGAATATCAGCAGGAGCCTAGTTGAGGAGTTTAAAGAGCGCTTTAATGGAGTAACGAAAAAAGTCCAATTTCTCAATTTTAATGCTGAGAAATTGGGCTTTTTAGTATCGGAATTTCCTTAACATTATAAATCCGTATTCTCCTGATGCTACCCCTTATGGAACTAAAAGGGCAGGATAGTTGTAGAAGGTCTTTATTCTTTATTGTTCAGATAGAGAATAGCATTAGGTAAAGGTTGATTAAAGAAATTTAATATGAGGAGGCCAAAATGGTTGATAATAGTTATGAGAAACAACAGCTGAAAAAAGTTAGAATTTATATTTACATCACGATAGCATTACTTTTTTCAATGATATTTATATTTGTTAGCATGTTATTTTTGTATTTTCCTATGATAGGCATTTTAGACATTGTGTATTTTCCATCAAAACTCGCAATTTTTTCATTCTTAATTTCAATTGTATTTTCTGTTTTAGCCATAAAGAAACTCTTTGGAAAGATATTGTTCATATTAAACATATTTCTAATGCTATTTATGATTTTTTATGGACCATAAATAGATAAAGGCTGTTTTCGCATACTTTGTTGCTATTTACCAAGTAGTGCGGTGTGGTTGAT
>NZ_JBHVQU010000056.1:0-25167 GCF_042886655.1 Peribacillus sp. NPDC058002
TCCTCACGAGGAATTGAATGTGGAATCCCGATGTGTGCTAACGTTTCTTTAACTAGCTGATGAACTTTCTCTTCTTGTTCAGCTTTTCCTCTGCTTACATTTATCCCAATTACTGATATTCCACTTTGATTTCCATGAAATCCTGCGGCCAAACCAGCATGCATTCCTCCGCTGCCGCTTACACAAACAACTGCTTTCAAATCAATTCCTTGGTCAAAGGACTGTGCCAAGATCTCCTGTGCACAAGCCACATATCCCGTTGCACCAATGACATTCGATCCCCCAACCGGAATGATGTACGGGCTATGTCCATTCTCTGTTACCTCTTTAGCTATTTTCTGCATTTCCTGCATTAAGTCCGCTCCATTAGGCACTACTTTGATTTGTTCAGCGCCCAATAAATGATAGAGAAAATAGTTACCGTTAAAATCTGGTTCAGAATTTGCAAGACCTTCTTCCAACACAAGAATGCATTTCATTTTCTCTTTAACCGCTGCCGCTAATGTTAAACGGCAATGATTGGATTGGATGCCTCCACATGTAATTAACGTATCCGCGCCTTTATCCAATGCATCGGCAACAAGGAACTCCAGTTTTCTTGTTTTATTTCCCCCAGCCGTCAAACCAAGCATATCATCTCGTTTAACATAAATGGATGGGCCCCCAAGAACTTCAGAAAAATGATCTAACCTTTCAATCGGTGTATATGTTGGTGTATATCGCTTTCTGGGAAATTGTGCTAAATTCATTTTTAAAAACTCCTCCTGATGCTTTTTGTTTTGGCTGTTTTCGCATACTTTGTTGCTGTTTACCAAGTAAAGCGCTGTGGTTGATTTCCCTCCAGATGCTCGCTTTCCGCGGGGCGGGCGGTGATCGGCGTATCCGCCTGTGTGGTCTCACCTGTCCCGCTGCTCCCGCAGAAGTCTCACACTTGCGCTCCATCAACCTTAAATCGTTTAGTTTTTAAAAACAACAATCTTTACGAAAAGAGCCTTTGTTTAAGAATGGCCATATTTACATTAAAGAAAATTGAATATCAATCTGCCTTCCCTTTTCAATTATATATCATTAAATAATAGCCACCGCTTCTACTTCAATAAGAGCATCTTTAGGTAAACGAGCAACTTCAACCGCACTTCTTGCCGGATAATTATCAGGGAAAAACTCTCCGTATACTTGATTCATCACGGCAAAATGATCCATATCGCTTAAAAAAACCGTTGTTTTTATTACCTGCTGTAAGCTTGATCCCGCCGCTTCTAAAACCTTTTCAAGATTCCCCAATGACACCCTTGTTTGCTCTTCAATATCATCTGGCATTTCTCCAGACTCAGGATCAATTGGGAGCTGCCCTGAAGTGTACACTATATTTCCTGCCTTAATACCTTGTGAATAAGGACCGATAGCCATGGGGGCTTCTTTTGTTATGACTGCTTCTTTTATCATATAAACCACCTCTTTTTTTGTAATCCCGTTAAAACGGACTTGAATGTAATATCCCTCTGAATGCCACGCTTACATGACACAGCCTTCCCGCTTATTCTTTTCGCTCAAAATCACACTCCATAAGCGGCACCATTTTTGTTTTCTTAATGATTTTATAACCCAACCAGAGAAGTAAGAAAATAGGTAGACCAATGTAGGTAGCCAGTATTTCCGCCCAGCCAATCTGATGTCCGAAAAAAAGAGTCTGTCCAAGAATGAAAACCACAAAAAATAACAGTGTGATAACCGGGCCCAGAGGGTACCATTTGGCTTTAAACGGCAATTCATTTAGATCTCGGCCTTGTGCTACATATGCTTTACGGAAGCGGTAATGACTAGCGGCAATCCCGAACCATTTGATAAATCCGGTAAGGGCTGAAGCATTTATCAGCCAAATAAAAACGGAACCATTTCCAAAAAGGGAAGCCAAAAAAGAGACTAGTCCTATAATTGCCGTTGCACAGAGCGCCAACATGGGAATTCCCTTCCGATTAAGACTAGCAAAGATTCGTGGTGCCTTCCCTTCTTTTGCTAAAGCCCAAAGCATACGTGAAGAAGCATACATTGCTGAATTTGCAGCTGATAATACAGAGGTAAGAAGCACTGCATTCATTACGGAAGCGGCAAATGCCAACCCAGCTCTCTGAAGAACGAGCGTGAAAGGGCTGATAGATACATTTTCAACGCCGGATTTAAGCAGGTTTGGATCCGTATAAGGGATAATCAAACCGATAACAAAAATCGTCAGCACGTAGAAAATAAGGATGCGCCAGAAGATTGACCGGATCGCTTTCGGCACGTTTTTCGATGGATTTTCGGTTTCACCTGCGGCCGTCGCAATCACTTCTGTTCCCTGGAACGAAAAGCCGGCGATGAGCACTACACTAAAGATAGATATAAGCCCGCCATGGAAAGGAGCATCCCCTTGGGTAAAGTTACTGAACCCGACCGCATGCCCTCCCATAATTCCAAAAATCATGGCAACCCCAATAACGAGAAACACGATGATCGAAATGACCTTAATACCGGCAAACCAGTATTCACTTTCACCATAAGCCTTGACTGATAAAACATTTAAGATTAGCAACAAACCGAGAAATAGTGCGCTCCACAATATGGAAGGTGAGTCTGGAAACCAATACTTCATAATAAGGGTAGAGGCCACCAAGTCTGCAGGAACCGTTATCGCAGTTGTATACCAATAGTTCCAACCTAACGCAAAGCCTAACGCAGGATCAATATACTTTGATGCATATATATCAAAGGCCCCCGGGACCGGTAAGAAGGCCGATAGCTCCCCTAAACTATTCATGACAAAATAGACCATGATACCGACCAGTATGTATGCAGCAAGCGCTCCTCCCGGCCCCGCAGTGCTAATCGTCGATCCGCTGGATACAAACAATCCAGTTCCAATAGCGCCGCCAATGGCCATCATCGTTAAATGTCTGGATTTCAGCTTCCTTTGTAATGATGATTTTTGATTTCGACCTTCTAGGGTCTTGCTTATCTCCGCTTCTAATTTCCCCATAGTGTATCCCCCTGTTTACTCATAGTTCACATACAATTGGTATGCAGGCTCACCTTGTTGTTCTTTTTAATTTTTAAAATTTTCTGTCAACCAACAAAGTACCTCTGCCTTCCACTTATAATTCAGCCGAGAAAATGCTATAAGCACTTCCCCGCATTAATATTATTTGAGTAAAGATGAAGTTAACATAATTTATACTTTTCCAACTTGCGATATAGAGTAGAGAGGCTAATCTGTAGTTCCCTGGCAATCTGTTCTTTGTCATCTCGATATTTTTCAGCCAGGAAATAGCTCTGGATTACGTCTTTTTCATATTCTGAAATCATTTGTTCTAAGCTTAATCCACTACACTCAACAGAGAGATGATCCTGTTGAAAGAGATAGTCAGGTAAATCTTGAAAGCCCACAATATCCGATTCGGCCATATTCACCATATATTCAACTGCGTTTTCCAATTGCCGTATATTCCCAGGCCAATCATAACGAATGAGCCACCGCTCCAGCACGGGGTCAAGTCTCAGTAGATTTCTTTGCATGATCATACAATGTTTATAAATGAAATGTTCGAGATACAAAGCAATATCATCACGCCGCTTTTTCAATGGTTTGGTATGGAGAGGGAGGACATTGAGACGATAATATAAATCCTCGCGAAAGGTTCCGTTTTTCACCATTTCCTCCAGGTTGCGGTGAGTGGCCGCAATCACCCGTACATTAATCTCGATCGCTTTATTACCACCGATTCTTTCAATCTCTTTTTCCTGTAAAACCCGTAATAACTTTGGCTGCAAGAAAAGCGGCATATCTCCAATTTCATCAAGAAAAATGGTTCCGTTGTGCGCTAATTCGAATTTCCCCATTTTCCCATTCCGCCTTGAGCCAGTAAATGATCCGCCCTCATATCCAAACAATTCACTTTCTAACAAGCTTTCAGGTATGGCAGCGCAATTAACTGCTACAAAAGAATGCATTCGGCGCTTGCTTTCAAAATGAATCGCCTTAGCCAATAATTCCTTCCCCGTACCACTATCTCCCCTAATCAACACTGTGGATGGGCTGTTGACAATCCTTTTTGCTTTTTTAATAACATCTTGAAGCCCGGAATCTTTACCAAGAATGTGTTCAAAAGTAATGGATTTCGGGGGCGTCGGTATATCTTCTTGAATTTTGCAACCCTGTTCTTTACCAAGGTCCAGCATTGCTAATTTATTGACCAGCAATGTACTAACATTGCTTAAAAACTGTATTAGGTTCTCTGATTCTAAAACCATTTTCTCCTTTTGTTCAAGGGAAAAACCAATCATGCCGATGACGCCAACCGGTTTATCTTGCTTTACAATAGGAAACCCAATGGTCGCGAGCTCTTTGCATTGATTCACGAATTTACAACTCCTACATTGCGACTCATTTTTTTTCACATCGTAAACCACTCCAGGCTCCCCTGTTTCCAATATCATTCTGAAAAAGGAGCCTTCCGGAGCCGTTTTGCCAATGAGGTCTTTATAGTAGCCGGTTCCGCTAATGCGAACGCCCTTTTCATCAAGCACCGTTATATCCAGACCAAGGATTCCTGCCGTGTTCTCAGCGTAATCTTGAATAAATTCTTGTATGCCGATAAAGCCTGCCATATTATCCTCCTCTGCTATAGTGCTATATGAAATAATTCTATAATAAAATAAATTTCTACGCTTTGCACAAAGAGGAAACAGCTTTTTCTATACCACCCAACGCATTTTTCAACATCGAACGCGGGCAAGCTATATTAAGTCGCATAAACCCTTCACCTTCCATACCGAAGATCTGCCCTTCATTCATCGCAACCCTTGCTTGGCGCAACATAAATTGATCCATTTCTTCAACTCCCAATTCTCGGCAATCAAGCCATACAAGGTATGAGCCTTCAGGCTGAATGACTTTGATTTGCGGGATGTTTTTGCTGAAATAACTCAGAGTGAACTCCAGATTCCCCTGCAAATATTCGAGGAGCTGATCCAGCCATTCTTCTCCATGGCGGTACGCAGCCTCTAACGCAACAACACCAAATATGTTCGGTGAACCAATGGATAATGTATTAAGTTCTCTGTCATACCTTTCACGCAGTTGCTGGTTTGGAATAATGATGCTTGACGTCTGCACACCCATTAAGTTAAAAGTTTTGCTTGGAGCAATGCAGGTAAGAGAATGATTCGCAAACTCTTCTGAAATAGAGGCAAAAGGAATATGGGTATGTGTTTTATAAACAAAATCAAAATGAATTTCATCTGCGACAACGAGAATGTTGTGCTTCATACAAAGCTGCCCCAGTCTCGTCAATTCTTCTCTGCTCCATACCCTTCCGATTGGGTTATGGGGACTACATAGAATCAACATTTTCACTTTTGAATCCATCTTTGCCTCTAGGTCTTCGAAATCTATTAAATAACGCCCATTTTCAAGCTTAAGCGGGTTGTTTACAATTTCACGGCCGTTCGCTTCGATAACGCGGGCAAAATGATGGTAAACTGGCGGTTGGATAATAATCTTGTCCCCTGTCTGCGTGAAGGACTGAATCGCCAACGATAGGGCTGGAATCACACCTGGGCTGTGGGTAATCCATTCTTTCTCAACCGACCATCGATGTCTTCTTTTCAGCCAACCAACAATGGATTCTATATATGATTCCGGTCTAAGCATGTAGCCATAAACACCGTGCTCCACACGTTGTTTTAATGCTTCGATGATAGGTTGTGGAGACTGAAAATCCATATCGGCCACCCACATCGGTATAACATCCTTTACGCCGAAATGATTTTCAAGATCATCCCACTTTTCGCAGTCAGTGCCCAGTCGACGGATTTCTTGGTCAAAGTTATATTTCATTGAGTATCTCTCCTTCTCATGTTTGCTTGTGTATCCTGCCTTTTATATAAGCAATTGTCATGCCAACTCATTTCTCTTATAAAATCTTCTTATTTTCATAGAATATCTTATTTGAATTCCCTAATACCGCGGTCATTTTTTTAAACCCTTTCATCCTAAACATCAGCACTTTTGCAACCTTAGGAAATATTTTCTTATAGATGATAAAATCAAAACATTTCATCAAGATTTCTGGTAGGTCACAACTTCTTCCGTTTCCGCCATTCCTCATACCCACCTACAAGGCTTTGTACTTCTTTAAAACCATGAACTTGCAGAAGGCTTGCAGCTATGGCTGATCTTCCTCCGGATTTGCAATAAACCAAAATTGGTTTATCATGCGGGAGGTTAGATGCCTGTTCTTGTAAATGGCCAAGCATGACATGATTAGCTTGTGGAAAATGGCCTTCCTGCCATTCGGCCATGCTTCGGACATCTAGCACATAGATGCTTTCTGTTTGAATGGCGTCATCTATCATGTCCATTGTCACTTCTTCATATTTCATAACACGTGAATCAGAATCGCCAGCCTGCTCAATGATATATGGATCCAATGTTGCAATGACGCGATCCAAGCCAATAGACTGGAGATCTTTTACAATACCTGCAACATCATCATTGCTTGCCAGAAGATATATAGGCAAGTCATAATCCAACAGCCACCCCGCCCACGTTACAAATGATTTGTTATATGGGATATTAATTGAGCCTCGTATATGCTTGGAGGCAAATGCACTGGCCGGACGCGTATCCAAGACTATTCCCTGTTCCGACCATTCCTGCACAATATCTATTGACCCCACCATAGGAAGTGGCGCTGATATCCTTCGGATTTGTTGCGCTCCATCTTTATTCAACCGCTTCATCATTGAAAAATAAGGGGGCGCCTCAGGCTGCCCAGCCAACAGCGCTTCAACAAAGAGATTTTCATCATTATATTGCAGTGCCCAATTTGTCCGTTTTTCATATCCGATGGTTGACGACGGGATCGCACCTAGCGCTTTACCACAGGCACTGCCCGCCCCATGCCCTGGCCATACTTGCAAATAATCTGGAAAGTTTTTAAATTGTTGCAATGACCGATACATCATGCGTGCCATTTTTTCTGAGGAACCATGTACCCCTACGGCTTTTTCTAATAAGTCGGGACGCCCCACATCACCCACAAATACAAAGTCCCCGGTAAATATGCCGAGCGGATCCTTGGTAGATGCACCCCCATCTGTTACGAGCAGCGATATATGCTCAGGTGTGTGTCCTGGCGTATGTACCACCTCAAAATGGATATTTCCAATGGCAAATACATCTCCATTTCTCAGAAAGCGGTGGTCATACCCAGTTGCGTACTCATATTTCCAGTCCGGCCTCCCTTCATCAGACAAATACAATGTCGTTTCAAGCCTGGAAGCCAGCTCCAGCGAACCAGACAAAAAATCTGCATGGATGTGTGTTTCCGTTACGCCTACGATTCTCACACCATGTGCTCTTGCCGTTTTTATGTAAGGTTCTATATTACGTGACGGATCGACAATGATCGCTTCACCGGTAGCCTGACATCCCACAAGGTATGAAGCTTGAGCCAGTTTCTCATCATAAAAATACTTTAATAGCATGAATCCTTCTCCTTTCAAGCACCTCGGATACTTATGTTTTGTTATGGCTTTTACATCTTTCCTTTAAGCATTCCGTTCCAATACATAACGGGAAGCAAGTTTTTCTTCAATAAATACATACTGAACCTCTCACGGGATTGATCGATGGGAAAGGTTTCTTGCGGCTGTAAATCATAATTGAACTCAGCCAGTATAAGCCGCCCATATCCGGTAACAAGCGGACATGATGTATAGCCGTCATATTTATGAACCATAAGTTTGGCACGCATCCGATGAAGCAAATTTTTCACAAGCACGGGCGCTTGTTTGCGAATCGCAGCCCCCGTTTTCGATGTAGGCAGGTTTGTGCAATCCCCTATGCCAAATACATTGTCATAGTGTTGATGCTGAAGAGTATATTTGTCCACATTCAGCCACCCATTACTTGCCGCGAGCGAACTATTCTTGATAAAATCAGGAGCGCTCATCGGTGGTACCACATGTATCATGTCATAATGCATATTCACGCGCTCTTCCGTGTCCAGGTTTTCAAATGTCGCTCGCTTCTTCTCACCATCAATTTCAATAAGATGATGCATAAAATATGTCTCTATTTCTTTGCGTTCAATTATTTTATTAAGTGCCTGTTCATATTTTTTTACATTGAATATGGATGGGTTCCCTGAAACGAAAATAACTGAAGATTGCTCGCGAACTCCTGATTTTCTGAAATAGTCTTCTGCCATATACATAATTTTTTGAGGAGCACCACCGCATTTTACCGGCGTGTTCGGGTTGGTGAAAATGGAAGTCCCCCCCTTGAAGTTTCTGATCGCCTCCCAAGTGCCATCAACATAATCATAAGAGTAATTACTACATACACCATTCTTTCCAATACTCTCTTTTAAACCTTTAATTTTATGCCAGTCAATTTGAATCCCGGCTGCGACAACTAGATATTCATAGTGCAGTTTCTTTCCGGATGCTGTTACAACAGCATTTTCATCGGGCTCAAAAGTGGTTATCGCATCCTGTACCCACACTGCTCCGCTCGGAATAACGGATGCTTCCTCCCTTTGTGTTACGGTTTTGTCAGCTACGCCAGCTCCCACAAGTGTCCATAATGGCTGATAATAATGTTTCGTCGCAGGATCAATGATTGCAATGTTTCCGCTCAGAGTACGTGATTCACGCAAGAGACGAGCTGCGACCGTAATCCCGGCACTGCCACCCCCTACAATCAAAATTTTGTAATGGATTTCATCCTTCATCTTTGCCATTCTAAGCACCTCATCTCAATTTTATAAAGTAGCTCACCAATCTAACCCTTCAGCATTAATGATTATCTTTTTAATTTCCCACTTTCTACGATTTGATTGAGAAACTGTTCAACCTCTTCCTGGCTTTTTCCGATTTTACTTACAAAGCGATTAAGTTCCTTCCCTTCTTGAAAAGCAATGAAGCTTGGGATTCCATACACATCTAACTTCTCTAATAGTTCCGGAAAATGGTCTCGATTTACTGCGATCATATCTATTTTTTCTTTATACGCTTCTTCTACAATTGGCATGAATAAATTGGTATTCTGACAGTCCGGGCACCATTCAACATAAAATTTGGCTACAACCGGTTTTGTTGATAAAATCGCCTCATCAAACTCTTGCTCAGTTTTGATCTCTTTCATTATTACAATCCTCCCTATATTTTGTTCTCAACGTTATACTGATTGTCTCCATTACTTGATCGCTCTTGCATCAAGATATCTTTCGCAATCCAGAGCAGCCATACAACCACTTCCTGCATCAGTAATTGCATGGCCGTATTTATGATCTTGTACCAGGATTCACGATGATATATTCCATACCGTCCGTAAATTGATCCATATCCGCAGATCAAACCTAGTACGAATCCGACAATAGTTCCTGAAACAATGGAGAAGAGTACTTTAATAGTCGTCATTCTCTCCGAGACTCTTACCAAATAGTTGGCTATTCAGCTCTCCCTCCTTTCTTGATTTACTCTTATTTATATAAGCAAAAACCATGCCAACTAATTTCTCCTGTAAAACCGCTTGTTTTACACACCCCGCACTTTATTAATTCTCAATTTTGCCACCATTCCCCTTAAAAAGACTTTCTCATCAAGCTTGATGCCTTCTTAAGAATGGGAACTACTTTTGCACCTGTAATAAAATCAACTTGTATAAAATGGTTCATTAACATATCGGTTATCGTTTAACTGAAAAAGGATACATAAACAATGTTATTGTGTTACTTCTGATGAAAGAAAAAATCGCCCTCAATTTATTCAGGCGATTTAACGTTACTGGTATTGTAGATTTTAAAGCTGGATGTATACTGTCGTCCTTCAGTTCAATCCTAAGCCAGGACAAAATTGAGCTGGATAGGTCTTATATGAACAGAATTTGCGGCTAACTTCTGACTTGCTTCCATACATCACCTTTATCTTCAAAAAGCTATATTGGACATCTTCCTTTTGGTATCACTCTTTATCGCTCACGAAGCTGACTATATGACTAACCCTTAATCCAACTTAAAACGTTTGACTTCTCGCATAAATTCTTTGCCGCTTTTTTGCCATAGAAAAATCCCCTACATGTAAACTGTTAAGAACAGCCTACCTGTAGGGGATCATACAAATTCCCGCGTTTTCTTATTTCAAGTCTTCAATCGAATCAATATCGACGTAATCCGGTACGACCAGACCAAGCTTTGTTCCTTTTAAGTTAGGTCCAAGGTCAACTATTTCATCTTTATACTTATTATAGTATTCAAGATGTGTTCCCGGGAGCCATGCAGCTACCATTGCGTCCGCACTTCCGTTTGCAACGCCAGCAAACATTGGCCCCACTTCGACCTGACTCAATGTTACATCATAGCCATTCTGCTCCAGTACCTTGCCAATCACATTCGTACTGGCGATTTCAGTGTCCCAAGCAACATAAACCAGTTTGATTTTTTTACCATTTCCTGATTCAGCACCCTTGGTCCATTCGGATACTTTGTCCTGATTTTCCTTTATCCATTTTTCTGCTGCTTCTGAAGGAGTCATACCTTCAGTAACCTTGACCATTACATCTTCCATATCTTTAGTATCCCAGAAGAATTGATCAAGAATTTTATAAGCGCCAGGGGCATCTTGTTCGAGGCCTTTTCTGGCAATCGAATTAATATTTTCAGCTTTACCGAAGTCTCCCTTCGGATCTTTGAGATATTTCAAGTCATATTTCGAGAACATCCAATGCGGTGACCATCCTGTAACGACGATTGGTTCTTTTTTATCAATTGCTTTTTTCAATTCTGCAACCATCGCTGCCGATGACCCTTCAACCACTTTCCAATCATCCAGCTTATAATCATCCATTGCCGTTTTAGTCAACTTCATTATCCCTGCTCCAGGTTCAATTCCGATGATTTCATAATTTGCCTTGGCAGCAAGACTGTTTTCATCCCCGTTCACAGCTTTTTCTTTTGTAAAAGCACCGAATAGTGCAGTACCCACAACAAGTAAAGCCAATATTGTAAAAATGATTTTCCTGCTAACGATATGTTCGTAAGCTGGTTTACGAAGGTTTTGCGTGATACGATCTAAAATGATTGCAATGATTACGATGGATAATCCTGCTTCAAATCCTTGCCCAACATTAATTTGGCTGACAGCCCTGTAGACATCAGCACCAAGTCCGGGTGCTCCAACCAATGAGGCTGTAACAACCATTGACAGTGCGAGCATGATGCTTTGGTTAACTCCTGCCATGATCGTTGGAGTAGCCAATGGTATTTGAACCTTGAATAACTTTTGGCTGCTGGTGGAACCAAAAGCATCCGATGCCTCGATCAAATCATTAGGCACTTCCTGAATCCCAAGATTGGTCATTCGGATCGTCGGTGCGATAGCGAAAATGAATGACGCAATGATCCCAGGCACTACCCCTATTCCAAAGAATAATATCGAAGGGATCAAATAAACGAATGCAGGCATCGTTTGCATGAAATCCAAGATTGGGGTTACGATATTGCGCACGGTTTTATTTTGTGCACACCATATTCCGATCGGTATCCCGATCACTATCGTTAAAGCTCCTGACAATATAACGATTGCCAGAGTTTGGATACTTGATTCCCAATAACCCAGATTATCAATCAATAGCAAGCTGATGAATGCAAATACTCCTAATGGCCATTTGCTTGTATAAGTAACTAAAAGGGTCAGGACGATGATTAAAACAATCGAAGGTCCTGCACTCATTACATCGACCAAGATATTCAAAAGACCCTCGATTACATCCGTAATAAATGTAAATAATCCAGCAAATACAATAGTTATCCAATCCACTAAAGAATCGACCCAAGCTCCTAGTGGGATTTTCGGCATATTCATTGAATTATTCACTCTCCATTTCATTCAAGGAATCTTTATTCCCGGCCAAAGCACCAATAACGGCACCGCGAAGAAGGATTCCTTTAATTCTGTTCTGATCATCGATGACTGAGATTGGCAAGCTTGAAGTCGCCATCACATCCATGAGGTTTCCAAGTAATTCATCCTCTTTTACAGTTGGGATATCAGTTGACATCACTTCTGAGATCGATTGGTTATTGCTCATTGCCTGACGAGCCTGTTCAGCAGTCACGGCCCCCAATAACTTCTGCTTTCTATCCACAACAAAAATGCTGGAATACCCTTGTTTACGCATGATTTCCAAGGCAACCCTCGGACCTCTGTCCACCGCGATCTTCTCTGGGCGTATCATCACATGAGACGCTGTCAATACTTTTGATAGATCAACATCTTCCACAAACTTCTCGACGAATTCATTGGCTGGATTCATCATGATTTGTTCAGGGGTTCCCAATTGAATTACACTTCCATCTTTCATGAGGGCAATTCTATCCCCTATTCTTAATGCTTCATCAAGATCATGTGTAATGAAAATGATCGTTTTTTTATACTGATCTTGGATTTGGATCAGTTCATCCTGCATATCCTTGCGAATCAATGGATCAAGGGCACTGAAGGCTTCATCCATCAATAATATGTCCGTATCACTTGCGAGCGCCCGGGCTAACCCAACCCTTTGCTGCATACCGCCGCTAAGCTGTGATGGCAGTTGATTTTCGTAGCCTTTCAATCCAACGGCCTCAAGTGCCTTCATCGCATTTTCATGACGTTTCGCTGGATCCACTTTTTGAATTTCGAGCCCGAATTCGGCGTTTTCCAATATCGTTTTATGCGGAAATAAAGCAAAGTTCTGAAAGACCATGCTTATTTTCTTTTGTCTGACTTCCCTTAAGCGGGCCGCGTTCATCTTCACGATATCTTCATCATCAATTAAGATTTCACCCAATGTCGGATCGATCAAACGATTGAACATGCGGATCAAAGTGGATTTCCCGCTTCCTGACAAGCCCATGATAACAAAAATCTCGCCGGGATAAATCTCGAAATTAACATTATTCACTCCGACCGTTTGTCCTGTTTCTTTCAAGATTTCTTTTTTCGTTTTGCCTTGCTTCAATAAGTCTGTTGCTGCTTTTGGAGATTTGCCAAAAATTTTCGAGACATTTCTGACTTCTACATACGGCTTCATCAATTCACCTCATTCTAATAGTTGCCCATATGATATTCAGTTTTGCTGAATTCCCCCGTTTTATGCGAGTGGATTAATAATGCACAAGTACCTTGAAATAACGAAATTCCACCCCTATCTTTTTAAAAGCGGAAGTGACACATACTCAGTGGCACAGGGCATAACGTGCATAGAAAAAATAATCTATATTTATTATTCCCAAGAAGCAGTTCTTTACTTGGATTATATATGTGTGATTAATTGAGCATTTCAAGTAGGGAAAAAGAGGTGCAATCACAACTGAGGAAACTAGCAGGCACAACCTATACCAACTGTAATATAAACGATTTCCACTTAGAGTTTTGTCCGGATGATGGACATACGACTACCCTCTAAAGTACTTCATTTCCTTAACCAGGTAGAATGATACTTGCAGTGCAGTATAACACCAAAACGCATAGAAATATGATTATGGGTTCCCAATGTGTCTAATTTGAGCATTTCAAGTAGGGAAAGAGGGTGCAATACAACTGAGGAAACTAACAGGCACAGCATATATCAACTGAAATATAATGGTTTTTATTTTTTAGAGTTTTGGCCATCCCCATCACACGGAATAAACCGTTCTCTCTAAAGCACTTCATTACCTTAACAAACAATGAATATAAATTCAAATGATGTGCGGCAGAATTGTTGAGTATATATGTTAAGATCGTGCCTCATATGAAAGTGGCACCATCCTTCTATAAACATTGATTTATCAACGGTTAAAGCAAAAAATGCGATATTGAAAATATATTTCCAGACACACGATTTATCATTTTTTTATAAATGTGAAATTATCTCACAATTGAATACTCTTTACGAACAAAACCAGAAGTACGAAAAAGAGCGTGAAGCGCACGGTACGACAGAATCGTTGGCTCGCTTGGTGAAACCAGCTACAATTTGACACAATCAGTCGCTCTTTTTTTGTATATCATCACTAATCTAACAGCAGGGAAAAACCATGCACATGAAATACCTGCTGCCCCTGGCTGACATCCTGGATCACTACGTAACGATTCTCAGGAGCATGGATGAACAGCATAATAAGCACGTTTTTCGTAGCGTAAATCAACAGTTGCTGCACCTTTCCCTAACTTAGCCATAAACTTCTTAAACATTTGGTTCGTTTCTCTTTTAATTTCCATTAGTCTGATAATTCTACTTTCAATTAAATCTCTATCAATTTATACAAATATACAGCTCTTAAAGTTTCATTTACATTCCAAGATTGTCCTCTTGAATATTATGTGTCAATAAAATATTATCCATGGAAGAATGACCCATTCAATTATATTAGTAATTGCATATTATGAGCTTACACTAACTAATGGGAGTATTCGCTTTATTAAACGACCCCTTGCTATTTGGTAAATCGAAACTGGATCAATGGTGAAGCAATCGATAACCTTTGTTCTCCATATAGAAGATAATAAGTGTTTTTTAATGTTTGTATACTCGATTTGTATACAAGCCTATGTATTTCCCTGATAAAATCGTTCTGATTTCCCAAGTAAAAATGCATTCATACAGGAATAGATAATTTCATAATGAAGACCCACCAAATAAAATCTTCATTCTCTTGGATGATTGCTGATTGTATAAAACTTTTTAATGAAAAGCTAAAAAACGCAACGGTGAGCGTAACTTGTAAAAAGCGGTCTTACCAAAGGAGGATTGATGGAGATTTATCCATTAAAGAGAGAAAAATTAGAATCGAATTCTTTTTTTGAAATAGACAAAAGCATGACTCCAATCCCTTTTACTTGTAAATCATGTGGGGAAACTTTTGATGAATCTCTTATGAAAATAGAATTGAATGTATGTCCGAAATGCCATTATCACCACCCGGTTTCAGCTTATGACCGCATTTCAATGCTTACAGATAGTGGTTCTTTTTCGGAATTCAATAAAAGTTTAATTTCCGTTGACCCGCTGAACTTCCCTGAATATAAAGATAAATTAATTTCTGATATGAATAAGACTGCATTAAATGATGCGGTTATTACTGGGGAAGCTTCCATAGGTGGCTATCCAATTGTGATTGGTGTCATGGATTCTCGTTTTCGTATGGGTAGTATGGGCTCAGCAGTCGGCGAAAAAATCACAAGAGCCATTGAGGAATCAATAAAAACACGAAAACCATTTATATTGTTTTCGGCAAGCGGCGGAGCTCGTATGCAAGAAGGAATTCTTAGCCTCATGCAGATGGCTAAAACGAGTGTTGCTTTAGAACAACTAAACTACGAAAAAATCCTTTTCGTATCCGTTTTAACGAATCCTACAACGGGTGGAGTTTCTGCTAGCTTCGCTTCATTAGGTGATATCAATATTGCCGAACCACAAGCTTTAATTGGCTTTGCAGGAAGACGCATAATTGAACAGACGATAAGAGAAGAACTTCCGGAAAATTTCCAAACCTCTGAATTTTTATTGGAGCATGGGCAACTGGATATGGTTGTAAATAGGAGTGAATTAAAACAATCATTAACAACCATTTTAAAAATCCATCATCTCGACTTCAGGGAGTGTTTTAAACGATGAACTTGCAAGTATTAAAACAACTTGAAAATCAAATTGCTGAATTGAAAGAGGTGTCTACAAAGCATAATCTTGACTTTAACGAAGCAATAAATAATCTTGAGCAAAAAGTCAATGAAATCAAAATTCATCTTAACGAGAATATGGAAGTTTGGGATAAAATTCAACTAACCAGAATTCAACAACGCCCTACTACTTTAGATTATATCCACCATATTTTTGAAGACTTTATTGAACTTCATGGTGACAGACTTTATGGGGAAGATCCTGCATTGGTTTCAGGAATAGCTACCTTCGAAGGAATGCCCATAACTGTCTTAGGAAATCAAAAAGGTAAAAATACCAAAGACAATATCTATCGTCGTTTTGGCATGTCGCAACCTGAAGGCTACAGAAAATCCCTAAGAATTATGCAACAAGCCAATAAGTTCAATCGCCCCATCGTCACATTTATCAACACGGCAGGAGCCTTCCCGGGTCGTGAAGCCGAAGAACGCGGACAATCTCAAGCTATCGCCCTCAATCTTCGTGAAATGGCAAGTTTTGGAGTGCCTATCATCTGTTTTGTAGTTGGTGAAGGTGGGAGTGGTGGTGCATTGGCTCTTGGTATCGGCAATCGAATCTACATGCTAGAAAACACATTTTATTCGGTTATTTCACCTGAAGGAGCAGCAGCACTATTATGGAAGGATGCCACACAAGCAAAACGAGCAGCTGAAGCATTGAAAATTACGGCTAAGGATTTGATGGAACTAGGGGTGATTGATGAGATCATCAAAGAACCTGTAGGAGGAGCACATATTGACATCCCACTTCAATCGCACTTTATCAAAGAAACCTTACGAAAAGCATTACAAGAACTTGGTCAATTAGATAAACGCATACTACGCCAACAACGTTTTGATAAGTTCCGAAAAATCGGTGAGTATATAGAAGAAAGGACATTTAAATAAGTAGATGAACAATTAATTCCGAACATGTTCATAGACCATTTGATATAGACGTTAGACTCAACATTTTGTAATGCAAATTATAGTGTCCATTCTTTCCTCCCCAATTACACCTGAATTATTTTATATCCTTTTGTTACATTATTCATGGCCATGCCAAATAACCCTCCAAACCCTTTCAGGGTTTATCTCTGTTTTACAAAAACGTTAACTAGGCTATATCAAGGAAATCTCTTGCCTTTTTAACAAAGCATAAATTCAATGAACCTCCTCCGACTTTAATCGAACTACTTCACGTTTTAAATGTTTGTCCCTTTTCACCAATAGAAAAATCCCCTCCTAGGTAGATTATCTAGGAGGAGATAAAAAAGGCATATCCCTTAAATGAAATTGATAATATGCGTATTGATTCAATCATCTCCAACAGTTACTTCGGCTCAATCAACTGGCATCAACTTCAAATAATTGTTTATTTTGTTTCTTTGGCGGTAAGGAACCTTGTCATTTAAAGGCTGCTAACTTTCTTAAAAAAGAAAAGCTGTATTTTTCAATAATTAATCCTAATAAATTATTAAAGAAGTCTTATGTCTATTTTGCATTCCTATGTTCATCAAAATCGATTTGGCATTCCTCCAGCGGAATTACTTTTGTTTTCTTAATGAACTTATATCCAAGCCACATTATCAAAAAGAATGGGATGCCAAGATAGGCAGCAATCACACTTGCCCAGTTTATGCCATCGCCAAGAAAGGCTTGATAGTTTTGCGCCAATAAAACGAAAAAGCAAAGTGTAAAGGCAAATATCGGTCCGAAAGGAAACCATTTTGATTTATAGGGAAGATCGTCCAGCGAATACCCTTGGGCTATGTAAGCCTTTCTAAACCGATAATGGCTTGCCGCTATACCCAGCCAAAATATAAATCCAGTGACTCCAACCGCATTCATAAGCCAAATATAAATAACTCCATCACCGAAAATAGAAGCAAAAAAGGCCAACATCCCTACAAGTGAAGTGACAATCAGTCCCCAAATGGGAACGCCACGCTTGTTAAGCTTCCCGAAAATCCGCGGTGCCAGGCCTTCTTTTGCCATTGAGTACAACATTCGGCTTGTCACGTAAAGACTTGAATTACCAGCGGATAATACGGCTGTCAAAATGATGGCATTCATCACGGAAGCAGCAAATGCCAGTCCCACTTTTTCAAACACCATCGTAAACGGGCTAACCATGATTGTATGTCCCTGCAGATTGCCATTCGTATAGGGAACGATCAATCCAATAACAACTATGGCCAGGATGTAAAAGAGGAAGATTCTCCAAAAAATGCTGCGAACTGCACGAGGTACATTTTTTGCCGGGTCTTCACTTTCACCGGCTGCAACACCGACTATTTCTGTACCTTGAAAAGAAAATCCAGCAGCAATGAAGATGCCCAATGTTGCCAAAAAACCACCGGCAAACGGAGCGTCACCAACTGTGAAGTTTTTAAAACCAATCGCTTCTCCATTCATAATTCCGAATATCATCAATATTCCGACAACGATAAAAATGATGATGGTTGCGACTTTAATGAGGGAAAACCAATATTCCCCTTCGCCATATCCTTTAACAGATACGTAATTCAATAAGAATATCAAAACTAAAAACAAAGAACTCCATAAAAAAGACGAGCTGTCAGGAAACCAAAACTTCATTACCATCGTTGCCGCAGATAGTTCCGCGGCAAGAGTCATCGCCCAAGTGAACCAATAGTTCCAACCAAGCGCAAACCCTAATGCCGGATCAATGAAACGTATAGCATAGGTACTGAAGGCTCCGCTGACTGGCATAAATGATGCCAGTTCCCCGAGGCTTGTCATAATAAAATACACCATTATACCGATTACGGCGTAGGCGACCAGAGCACCGCCAGGCCCTGCAGAGTGAATGGCCGGCCCGCTTCCGAGAAACAGTCCTGTTCCAATTGCACCGCCCAGCGAAATCATCGTAAGGTGGCGCGCTTTCAGCTTCCTTTGTAAAGTATTTGACGGCTGGTTTTGTTCATTTATGACAGGTGGTTGCAATTGCCGATTTTCCAAATTAGATTCCCCTCCAAAAATGCATATTTAATCGAGCACGAATAGGTAAAGCCGATCATTCCATCAATGGTCATTTCCTGCATTTATTACTATTTAAAGGTCATTTTCTCTAATGCCGGGACCTTTTTGGATTTCTGGGATCTATGTTGCATTTACATAACGATGTTAGGCTTAAAACCCAAGTCAAAGGGCTATAAGCCTAACGTTTATTCGGATATTCCGCACTTCATATTAAGTTGTAGGCAAACTCCTATTAATAAATGAATTCCAATCGATTTGATGTAACCAGCTCGCCGTTGCTTCGATATCTTTTGAAAAGATACGATCTTGTGTAATGCTTGGAATGAGCTTTCTTGCTTCCGTATAAAACTCTTTTGTAAACGGAGCCATCTTTTCGATTCCGCGGTATTCCACCGCTTGTAACGCACAAATGAGTTCAATCGCCAAAACGCGGCGAACGTTTTGAATGATTTGATGTGCGTGTCGGGACCCAATCGTTCCCATGCTTACATGATCTTCCTGGTTCGCTGAAGATGGAATGGAATCCACGCTTGCAGGATGTGCGAGTGTTTTATTCTCAGAGACGAGTGAAGCTGCACAATATTGCATGATCATCGCTCCCGACTGCAAGCCAGGCGACGGACTTAAGAATGGCGGTAAATCATTCAGCTGAGGATTGACGAGTCGCTCAATGCGGCGCTCTGAAATGTTCGCAAGCTCGGCAACAGCTATTTTCATGAAGTCCATCGCAAATGCAATCGGCTGGCCATGGAAGTTACCCCCTGAAATAACCTTTTCCCCATCGTCAAAAATAAGCGGATTATCCGTCGCCGCATTCATTTCGATCTCCAATTTCTCTTTTACATAATCAAGAGTTTGCCATGATGCACCATGCACTTGCGGGATGCAGCGGAGCGAATAAGCATCCTGTACCCGCAGTTCTCCTTGCTTGGTGATGAGCTGGCTGCCGCTGATCATGCGAAGGATCCGTTCCGCGACCTCTGTTTGCTGGCGGTAACCGCGTGCAAGATGAACATCCGGATCAAAGGCATCTTCAATGCCGCGTAATCCCTCTAAAGTCAGTGAAGCAATCGCTTCAGTTTGATGGGCCAGCTGTTCAGCTTCAATGTAATTTACTAGGCCCATCCCCGTCATGGCCTGTGTTCCGTTAATTAATGCAAGACCTTCTTTTGCTTTAAGTGTCACTGGAAGAATGCCTTCCTTCGATAAAGCTACGATGGCCTCCATTCGCTCTCCTTTATAAAACACTTCCCCTTCTCCCATCAATACTAGCGCTAAATGGGAAAGCGGCGCCAAGTCCCCACTTGCACCAAGAGAACCTTGCTGAGGGATGACCGGGTGGATATGAGCATTCAAAAGATCGATCAAACGTTCTATGACGACAGGACGGACACCTGAAAACCCTTTTAATAGCGCATTGGCACGGAGAAGGACCATAGCTCTCGAAACCACCTCTGGAAACGGTTCCCCGACTCCGCACGCATGGGAATGAATCAAATTCCACTGTAGCTGCTCTGCGTCCTCAGACTCAATCAATACATCGCTGAACTTTCCAAAACCTGTTGTGATGCCATAGACGACTTTCTTTTGTTTCACGATATTTTCAACCGCTTCCCGGCTTTTTTCCACTTTCTTAACACTTTCGGCAGAAGCCGAGACAAATGCCTCTCCATACAATACTTTTTTCGCTTCTTCAATCGTTAAAGTTTGACCTGTTAACATTATCATTTCCTGCACCCCTATTCTTTTTTTAAACACACAAAAGGAGGCCATATTGACAGACTTATCCAGTCTTTCAATACAGCCCCCTATTTCACTAAAATAACTATAGGCTTTTAATTATTTAAATGTGGTTAATTCCCAAGCCAACGGCTTCATGTTCAAATCCCCGAACAGGTGCTCCAATCGTTCCATACACTGCGACAGCAATCCATTCACCTTCGTCCCCGTTTTCAAACGGCCTGCCCCGAACGATTGCAAACCGAAGGCCCGCAGTCCTCAAAAGGCCGCCAAGCTCGACTTGGCCGCGTGTCACTCCTTGGAGTGCTTCGATGATCGCATGATACAGCGCATGCATTTCACGATACATATCGGGATTGACTAATCCAAGTCTTTTCGCTGATGTCTCAATGGCCGCAACTATTTTCTGCAGCTCCATTGAACCGACTTTACCTTTTCCATAAAGCCAATCCATCCGCTTTAGATCATTCATCAATATGGCTTCTTCCTCTTCGTCCGCAAACGCGTACATGATTGCATGGCGCCCGATTCTTCTGTCGAATTCCTTTGTCATGCAAGTACCTCTTTTACAATTTTCTAAATACACTAATAACTAAATATTATTGTAAGCGGATACAAGCTATTCAGTCAATATATTTTTTGAAAATAAATCTTTCAGGGGATGATTCATCACTCCCCAATGCAGCTTTCTACCTATACAGCCCTCATCAATATTCTTTGAAAACCAGTGAATGCAAGAAAGCGGTAGAAAGTGAGCTAAGCAAGGACGAAACGGCCGAGCCCGCCAACGCGAGCATTACAGATATAATGCCACCTCTCGAAAACGATGTAATCCCGAAAACCAATGCAGCACCTAAACCTGCCCCTACAAAAGAGAACATCATTAAACCTAGGTAATTTACACCTGGTATAGCCACGAGAACCGCAATTAAAAAGGAAGACCGCATAATCGTTTGTACAAAATGAGGAAATCATCGAAAAAGGTGTCCATGATAATTTGCTCCATCAAGACGGAGCATACAAAAATCTAATCCTTGCCCAAACTGTGTAAAAAATTAAAGTTTGTCTAAAAGAAATCCACACATTCATATAACAAGAATAAAGGCCTCCCGACTTTAATCGGAGGCCTTTACTTTATGGAGATATTCATTCATTCGTTTCCAATGCTTCATAAATCGCAGTCACAACACTTCCATAGCTTCCTGTTTTGAAGAGATCGCCAAAAAACTGATTGGAATTGGCTACAGGGTCAACGAGCGGAGAGTGCTTTTTATTGGTTAGTAGCACAATCCCTAAATCCTTCTCCGGATCAATGATCGTGACCGTCCCAGTCCATCCAGTATGGCCGTAGGCACTGTCGCTCGCATAAGGGCTGAACATCCACTCCATGCTAGCATCGCCATTTCGCCTCCACCCAAGTCCATATGTAGGATTCATTGCGGAAGGTGCGACGAATTCATCGATGGTTTTTTGATCAAACAACTTATGTTTACCGTATCCCCCGCCATTCAGCATCACCTGCAGGAGGACGGCCATATCTTGCGTATTGGAGAAAAGACCAGCATGCCCTGAAACTCCCCCCATCGAATAAAAGGCTTTTTCATCATGTACTTCCCCTTGAAGTGTGTATGTGCGGATGTTAGGGAAATCTATCACGCCGTCCCGGGTGTTACCAAGCAATTCAGTTGCAGCAAAATCCATTGGCTTAAAGCCCTTTTGAAGAGGATTGAATTTTGTATTTTTCAAACCAAGCGGCTTGTACAATTCATTTTCAACATAGGTGTCAAGCCGCTTACCTGTTATTTCTTCAACAATGGCGCCAAGCAGCATATAATCGACATCACTGTATACATTCTGTGTTCCGGGTACATATGTGAGCGGTGTTTTGGAAATGAACTGGATGGTTTTATCCCGTTCCTGGGAGTAGAGTTCTTTCGAAACCTTTGGATTATGGTATTGGGGATCAGGTCTAAAGCCTGCTGTATGATGGAGAACATCAATAATCCTCAGATTGTCCTTTCCTTTGATCACATCCTCCTTTGTGTCTTTGAATTCAGGAATGTATTGCTGGACTCTTGCCTGGATATTTAGCTTTCCTTCGCTGACCAATTTCTGAATGGCAAAATTGGTTGCATACATCTTCGTGTTTGAAGCAAGGTCAAATAACGTTTCATTTTCCATTTTCTTAAACTTCTTAAGAGGTGTATGTTCATTATATTTCTGTTTGTATCCATAACTTTCATTTTTGACGATTTTTCCGTCCTTTATGACAATCAGGGCAGCACCAGGAAAACCCGCAGCCACTTCCATTTCAATAAGCTGATCCACCTTTTCCAGCTTTTCAGACGAAAAGCCCGCTTCTTCAGGTTTTTTTGCTTTCTTTAACATGGGATACTGGCTGGCAGTTTCCTTACTCACAGCGGCTTCCCGATTTGGATTTTCATTAGCCAAGGACACGGATGGCGCTAGTAAGGAAAGAGCCAGAATTGAACTAAGTGTGCAGCTTGTCCATATATTCATCATTTTCCACCCCTTTAAAATCGCACTTTAGTAACTAAGGAACAACTTTGTCTTTTGACACCTATCGAAAGACAATTTCTCATTCCGTTCTTTTTTCACCAGGCATCACAATCCCCTAATGCAATCATCGTGTATCCTTTTCCGTTCCGGGTAGCGATTGGGTATCTTATTCTAAAGTTGATAAATGCGGATATTTTCCAAACCTGGCTAATATTTACCAATAATTCTCAATTTTCAGTATATATGATTTCGAGCATCATTTCAATTTGATATTTATATTTTTAAAATTACATTTCAAAGAGGAAAATCGATTATTAAAATCTTGCGCTCATCAAGGAAAAGCAAGCAACACACTGGAAACAAAGACAGCAGGCGAAATTCCAGCGTTTCGTCTGGTTGGCATTGTGGAAAGTGCCTATCGAACAGCAAGAATTTTGCCTCCTATGCCGCTTATTAAAATAGAAAGTAAGATCAAATCAAAATCTAGCTTTCCGTTGCACAATGTACTTCAGTGAATATGACACTCAGGATATGTGCTTCAAGCATTACATGTTGTAAGTGAGAACTAGCGATTAAACGCGACCATGAAAATACAATAACGGTGAGTATGCAAAGGCCTCCCACATAAACTGTGGGAGGCCTTCAACTCTAATGATATTCATATGTTGGGTGAGCACTCATTTCTGAATCCCCGTCCCCCTATATTAAGTGATTCTAGGGATGTTTGTATCATGCACCCCATTTATATTAAATAAAGTAAGCAAATGCAATATTATTAAGAAAGGCTCTTTTCGTTAAGATTGTTGTTTTTAAAACGAGACTATTTAAGGTTGATTGGAGTGGAAGTGCGAGACTCCTGCGGGAGCAGCGGGACAGGTGAGACCCCACAGGCGATTACGCCGAGGAGGCTCACCGCCCGCCCCGCGGAAAGCGAGCATCTGGAGGGGAAATCAACCACACCGCACTACTTGGTAAATAGCAACAAAGTATGCGAAAACAGCCTTAAGAAAAGAACAAAAAAAGCCCTTCTCTTTTGAGATGGCCTATGAGCAATCGCTTAACTTTTAAAAGGCTTTGCTTGATGCTAGTGTATTCTTGATTGTTCGCATACATCGGAATAGGAACGGCCATGTTTGTATGGGAGCTTAAATAAGTTATCCATAACAGCAGTAACACAATCTTCGCAATAAAAATTGACGAACTCCCTACCTTGTTCAAAAATTGGTGTCATCGTATCTATGTCAGCCCATTTAAAACAGTAAATACACATTTGCCTCATGATATATCACTCCTTTAGTAAATGGAAATAATTAGTAATAATCAAAAGAAGAATATGTGCTACTTGTTCGACATTATTCTTGAAAAGATATTCTTTCGTAAAAAATTCCTAACATAATAAAGGGAGTAAGGGGAATAAACTGCTATAAAACTATATCCTTCATATACCACTTAAAATGGGCATTAAACCTACCAAAAAACATTATCTTTTCTACCAAGACTTTCTCTTTTAGCAGAAGTTCCCCCCAGGTTTCAAATTTGTGTTTACTCCGTTTGCTGATTGGTAATAACATAATACAACTTTTAACTATAAATCAGAGTAGGGAGTGATATTTATGACAAGGCGTTCCAACAAAACCAAACATAAAGCAAAAACTACTTTGAATAATTTAAAAACTAATATTAAGGAAACATTATTTAATATCACAGACAATCCATCAACATCTGTACAACAATTGGCCTATTATATACAACATCACCCTGATGTAAAAGTCACCAAGAAACAAATGCTTGGAATTCCCTATACCTTCCATAACTTAGAAACAAACGGGTATAATTATTATTTAGAAACCAATAGATCTAAAATTTTGCAGTTGGATGGACATTATCAGGATAAAAAAATGGTATCTTATCGATCATATAGGGATTATCATCAATTAAATGTACCAATTAAAATGCCATAACTAATATTTCCAACCTCTTTAATTAGAGGCTTCCAGACTGTAGACAAACTCGATGAAAATCGAGTTTGTCTACAGCATTTGAGGTCTCCCCTGGATAGGCTTTTCCCGCCCGGAGTCTCGCTCAACCCCCCTTTTGTTACATAAGAAAAAGAGCTGCAAATGAACTGCACCCCAATTGTTAGACAACATCTAACAATTGGAGGTGCAGTTTTTT
>NZ_JBHVQU010000057.1:0-24789 GCF_042886655.1 Peribacillus sp. NPDC058002
ATATTAAAACATTTCTTAAACTCTACTATGTTTTCATCTAAGTCGTAGTATATCATCAGATTTTGTCAAATGCGTAATAACAATATTACAATTATATTTCAATTTTAACATTAAACATTAAAATTCGACTTTTTCTCGTGATATAACATCCAATATCTTACATAACACTCTTCTTATTTTGATGCAAGACTTTTTATCTAGTCTATGGCACTATGTGACCATAGACTATTGACGGGTAAAAACTCTCCATTTCCGATTGCAAGGAAGCCCTTTTATAACAGTTTGCAGCTTATTTACCTTTACGGGAAGTCCCTCCTGTCAGCATCCTTAAAAAAACTAAAAAAAACCGCTCTTAGCGGTTTTCCCGTCAATATTCGACCCATTCTTAAATCCCAGCCATAAAGTCGACAAAAACTCTCAATTCTTTTGGACGGACATATACCCTTTCCCCTTTGCTTATTCCCAGATTCAAATATTGTTCTTTCGTCAGTTCGATTTCCAGCGGTTCGTTTGTATCCTGACGAATGACTTCTATCCGGACGATGGGGCCAATCGTATGGATATGGTCAATGATGGATGCGATCGAGTCCTTTTCCGATGGTTCTCTTTCTATGATAAAGTTATGATTCCTTACATAACCAGTGCCCATTCCATCTTCAATGTCCGGGGCATTCATTTCCACATTCCCAGTTACCAATTTTCCTTTATGGACGTTGCCCTTTAATAGATTGACACTGCCGAGGAAATCATAAACAAAAGGATTTTCAGGGTGATCATATACTTCTTCCGGAGTTCCAATCTGTTCAATTTTCCCTTCATTCATGATTACCACCCGATCGGCAACATCCATCGCCTCTTCTTGATCATGCGTCACGAACACACTCGTAACATTGAATTCGTCGTGAAGTCTTCTTAGCCAACGCCTAAGTTCTTTGCGAACCTTGGCATCCAATGCCCCGAATGGTTCATCAAGCAAAAGGATATTCGGCTCAACCGCAAGTGCCCTTGCCAATGCGACACGCTGCCGCTGGCCGCCAGATAATTGGGATGGATAACGATCTTTATATCCTTCCAACTTTACAAGCTGAAGCAATTCAGTGACTTTTTGTTCAATATCTTTTTTACTTGGCCTTATTTTTCTAGGGCGGACCTTTAATCCATAGGCAATGTTATCAAAAATCGTCATATTTCGAAAAAGGGCGTAATGCTGAAAGACGAATCCCACATTTCGATCTTTTACATGTTTATGCGTATAATTCTCTTCATTGAAGAGGATCCTTCCGTTCTCTGCTTGTTCAAGACCGGCGATGATACGCAGTAATGACGTTTTCCCCGATCCGGAAGGTCCAAGGAGGGCTACGAGTTCACCGCTCTTTATTTCCAAATTGATGTTTTGGAGTGCTTGATAGGACCCGTAATATTTTGTAACATTATCAATGATGATACTCATTTCATTCCTCCTAACTCGCTTTGGTTGATTTAAAGTCGGTTTTCCATTCTATGAAACCTTTAATGATCAAGGTCATGATTGCAAAGATGGACATCAGGGATGCAACGGCAAATGCAGCCGAAAATTGATATTCATTGTATAAGATTTCAATATGAAGCGGCATCGTATTGGTCATGCCCCGTATATGGCCCGATACGACCGATACAGCCCCAAACTCTCCGATTGTCCTTGCATTGCAAAGGATGACTCCATATAGAAGTCCCCATTTTATATTGGGAAGCGTCACATACCAAAATGTCTTAAACCCTCCAGCACCCAGCGTGAGTGAAGCCTCTTCTTCAGACGTCCCCTGACTTTGCATGAGCGGGATCAATTCGCGTGCAATGAATGGGAAGGTGATGAAAATGGAAGCGATGACAATCCCCGGTACTGAAAATATCACTTTAATGTCAAAGGATTGCAACAGCGGACCAAATGTTCCATGTAAGCCAAACAGAAGAACAAAAATCAACCCAGCAATGACGGGTGAAACGGAAAAAGGCAAATCTATCAGTGTTATTAAGAAGTTTTTTCCCTTGAAATCATATTTTGTTATGGTCCACGCAGCCACAATCCCGAATATGGCATTAAGTGGCAAGGTGATGAGGACAACGATCAATGTTAACTTAATCGCAGCCAAGGAATCAGGATGGGCAATGGCCGCAAAATAGGCTTCTGCACCTTTTTCAAAAGCCTTTACAAAGATTGCGATTAATGGGACAACTAAAAACAAAGTCAAAAATAGCAATACAATTGAAATAAGGACCCATTGTATCGATTTAGGCTCTTTTGTTGCGTTTCTCGTAATGCTGACTGGGTGCTTCGTTTCAGCAACCACTGAATTACCATGTTCCATCATATTTCCTCCTACTTCCCTGAATACCTTTTGCCGGTCCACCATTGCAAGATATTGATGGTGAACAAAATTATAAATGTAATCATGAGCATGACGGCCGCAATAGCTGTTGCCCCTTCATAATCATATTGTTCAAGCTTTGTCATGATGATCAGCGGGGAAATCTCCGTTTTAAACGGCATATTTCCGGCAATGAAGACTACGGACCCATACTCTCCAAGTGCTCTCGCAAACGAAAGTGCAAAACCAGTCAATATCGCTGGAATCAATTCCGGGAAGATGATTTTAGTGAATGTCTGCATTCGATTTGCCCCTAAAGAAGCAGACGCTTCTTCCATCCCTTTTTCGATATTTTCAAGCACCGGTTGAACCATCCGCACCACGAATGGAAGGCCGATAAATATTAGGGCGATGATGATTCCGGCAGGAGTGAAAGCGATTTTAAAGCCGAAAAATTGCCCAATCCATCCGTTCGGTGAGTACAGGGTGGTCAAAGTAATTCCTGCCACGGCAGTCGGGAGGGCAAAAGGCAAATCCACCAGTCCATCGATGATCCGTTTGCCGGGAAACTCATAACGAGTAAGCACCCAGGCAATTAACACACCAAAAACTGCGTTCACAAAGGCCGCAGTTAACGCTGTCAGGAAACTCAATTTATAAGAAGCAACAACCCTCGGCTCAGTTATGGTCGCCCAAAAGTCCTGAAGCCCCATTGAAAATGTGTTTAGAAAAACCATGGATAACGGAATCAAAACGATGATGGAAAGATAGAGTAACGTAAAACCCATCGTCAATCCAAAACCGGGTATGGTCCTCTTTTTCGTCTGTTTACCTTCTGTCACTATATTCATAGCTTCGCCTCAGCTCTTTTTCCGATTTATGAAGGAGAAGGGATAAAGCCATCTTCTCCTTCATGCTTATTACTGTTGATAAATCTCGTCAAATGTACCGCCATCATTAAAATGTGTTTCTTGGGCCTTTTTCCAGCCGCCAAACGTATCTTCAACAGTCACCATATCGATTTTTGCAAATTGGGCTTCGTATTCAGCCAGAACCTTCTCATCCCTTGGACGATAGAAGTTTTTCGCGGCAATTTCCTGACCGACATCCGTATATAGGTATTCCAGGTAAGCTTCAGCCACTTCCTTTGTTCCTTTTTTCTCGACCACTTCATCGACAACAGCTACCGGTGGCTCTGCTAATATACTGATGGAAGGATTGACGATTTCATATTTGTCATCACCGAATTCTTCCAGTGTTAAATAGGCTTCATTCTCCCAAGCGATAAGTACGTCACCAATACCCCTTTCTACAAAAGTCGTGGTTGCACCGCGGGCCCCTGAATCCAGGACTTCAACGTTCTGATAAAGCTTTTTCATGAAATCCTTCACTTTTGTTTCGTCCTTATCGAAATTCTTCTCCGCATAAGCCCAGGCAGCCAGGTAATTCCACCTTGCCCCTCCGCTTGTCTTTGGATTTGGTGTAATGACGGATACATCCTTTTTAATAAGATCATCCCAATCTTTAATGCCTTTAGGGTTATCTTTTTTCACCAAAAACACAATCGTTGATGTGTATGGTGTCGAGTTTTCCGGTAAACGTTTTTGCCAATCCTTTGCTAATAGGTTACTCGCTTCATAAATGGCATCAATATCATAGGCCAATGCCAATGTAACGACATCCGCCTCCAATCCATCAATAACGGCCCTGCCCTGTTTACCAGATCCGCCATGTGATTGTTGAATCGTTACATCCTGACCGGATTCTTCTTTCCAGTGCTTCACGAACGCTTCATTGAATTCCTGGTACAGTTCCCGTGTCGGATCATATGACACATTCAGTAGCTCGACTGACCTTGATGACCCGTCCCCTTCCGTTTTTTCCGAGTTGCATCCTGCAAGTACACCGAAGGCTAAAATCAAACTTGTCAATAATACCATAAATTTTTTCATGGAATCCCCCCTGTTTTTTGCAACAAAAAAAGCACACTACTTCCCTTTTTATTTTTGGAGATAGTATGCCTTCAGTTCTCTGATCAGCAAATATTCTGAATTTATTTATATTAACATAAAACAAAGTATACCAAGTTGTCAACTGCGTTTTACAAATAAACATGTACTTTTATTTTAATACAAACTTCTCAAACGAAAAGGGCTCGATCCAACGGGGAGATCGAGCCCTTTAATACCTGGCCAACACTTATGAATTTGATGCTTTTTGATACAGCTTATTGTCCACGATATACTGATAACACTGATCAGGCAGTAAATATCTTGGCTCCCCGCCCATCGCGAATTCATCCCTTATATATGTAGAACTGATTTCCATGGAAAGACCTTTATCTATAAGGTGAAATGTATTGCCATCATCATAATTTCTTAGCAATGGACTTTTGGATATAATTTTCAACATATCGATCCCATTCCGTGCCATGACGATGAATTTATGATTGGCAATTAATTTTTCCCTGAATTTCCATCGTAAGTGTACCGGTAACTCTTGATTATCAATATCTTCAAGTAAATCTGCACCCATTATGAAATAAACTTCGTCATTTGGAAATCGTGCTTTAAAATATTCCATCGTGTACCAAGTATATTGTTTACTCGTTCCGGCGCGTTCATTGATTTCATAATCACTAACTTCGAACAGCGGGTTGCCCCCTATTGCCAAATTCAGCATTTCCCAACGGTGTTCATTGCTCGTTTTCATCTGTTTATCGATACGGCCATTTGCGCAAGGTAAAAAAATCACCTTGTCTAGCTTTGCACGATGCGAAATGGTCGATGCTGTCCATAAATGCACATTCGTGACCGGATCGAAGGAAGATCCATAAACTCCAATTTTGCCCATCCTTATCTCTCCCCATCTGCCTTTCCTTTTCACAGCGGCCCTGACCGGACTCGCTTCCCCTCATGCAACCGGCAATGCGGCCAAGTCGTACAGTCCAGGCTCCAGTCCGTCAAGGACCAACCCTTCCATTGACCTCTTGTCAGCAACTGCCGGCCCCCTCTATGCCTTCAAAATCTTTCATGCCAATGCTTCAGCTGCATCTACCACAGTAGCAGTGCCAATATACAGGATTTCTTTCCATTTCCATCAAAATGAAAGGGGGCATCCATTTGAGTTCCTAATGGGTACTCATCCGGATTTACCCTACATTGACAGTTGACCCTTCAGCCATTGATGAATTCAGCCGATATGAATATTGCGTATCTCCTGGTCAATATAGCGTATTTTCATTCAGGCGCTTTAAAATATCTAACCATTGATTCATGTATTTCTCCCGCAAGTCCAAGCTTACAGTTTGGTCCTTAATGTCCAAAGCTCAGGAAAAAATGGCTGTTCGACCACTTTCTTCAGATAACTTACACCGGACGATCCGCCAGTTCCCTTTTTATTACCGATGATCCGTTCGACGGTGCTCATATGATTGAATCTCCAGAACTGTTGTTGACTTCCAATATCAACAAGCTTTTCGGCCAATTCATACAAATCCCAATATTTATGCACATCACGGTAAACTGTCAGCCACGCGTTTTCAACACTTGCATTTCCCTGATAAATTACAGACCAATCCCTGTTGCGGACCGATTGATCAATGGGAAGCCCTCTTGCAGCCAAAGCCCCTATAGCCGCATCATAAATACTAGGTTTATTCAAGGCTGCCATCATCGACTCATAAAGCTCGGGCTTGTGACGGAAAACAGCCAATATTTGCGAATTCTTTTGACCCATTGCAAATTCTATCAACCTGTTCTGATATGATTGGAACCCTGAAGAGTTTCCTAGTTTCTCCCGGAATTCCATATAATCGGATGGCGTCAAGGTCGAAAGTACATTCCAGGATTGAACAAGTTGCTGTTGGATCCTGGCCACTCGGGATAGCATCTTAAAGGAAGGCTCCAAACATCCTGCCTCAATAAGGGCTGTTGCTGCAGTCAATTCATGGAGGATCAATTTCATCCATAATTCACTTGTTTGGTGAATGATGATGAACAACATTTCATCGTGATGACCGGAAAGCCGATGCTGACTTGATAATATTTGATTTAAATGCAGGTAGTCCCCATAGGACATATCTTTTTCAAAATCAGTTACCATACTTTCTTCCGAACGGTGTTCATCTCTTGGACCCTTATCCATACTATCCCTCTTTCCCTTTACATTCTTTTGATTTTCGACATCAATACATAAACAATGCAAAGAAAGATCAGCCATGGTACACCGAACTGGAGTACAATTTTAAACGGGCCAGTGAACCAGGTGGATACCGTCAAAGCAAACAAAAGAAATGCACCAAGTAGAGTTAGATATGGAAATCCATACATTTTAACCGGTAATTTGCGTCCCCCCGATTTCTCCCACCTCTTCCTGAAAAATAAGTGGGAAATGAACACCATGAACCAGGTAAAAATGGCTCCGAACATCGATATGCCCATCATGAATGCATATGAAGTATCAGGAAGCAGGACCTTTACTCCTGCAGCAAGAAATATGCCCAAAGTGGATATGAGGAGGGCTCTTACCGGGACTCCTTTATTGCTCACTTTTTGAAATAAGGCTGGAGCCTGCTTCTGCTCGGATAATGAAAATATCATTCTGGTGGAGGCATATAATTGACTGTTCATTGCAGATATTGCAGCGGTTAAAATAATGAAATTCATGATCCCCGATGCACCGGGAACATTCAGGATTTCCATTACCCTAACAAATGGGCTTTTATCAATACCGGCCGATTGCCAAGGTACAATCATTAACATGATCCCGATTGTCAGTACATAAAAAGTGGCAAGCCTGAAGACAGTTGCCTTCAAAGCTTTAGGGACGGCAATATCCGGATCCTTCGCTTCCCCCGCCGTCACCGCAATCAACTCAGTTCCTAAAAAGCTGAAGAGAGAAATGAATATGGCGACCCAGAGCCCCCAAAAACCGAAAGGCATAAAACCGCCATCATTGGCATAGTTCTCTACACCGATCCCGCTTGACGGTTCGGCGCCAAACACCACGTAGGCGCCCAGTAGTATGAATATGACAATGGCGCTGATTTTGATCATGGAAAATACATACTCAAAATTCCCGAATGTATTGACACTCGTCGCATTTACATAGATTAGCAGTGCAGCAAAAAGGAAAATCCAAACGCTCCCAGGTACATCCGGGAACCAATATTTCATATAAACAGCGATGGCACTCACCTCGACACCGATGGCAAGGACATTAGCTATCCAATATGAATATCTCACAACAAAACCCGCAAATGGACTTATATATTTTTCAGCAATGGTCCCAAAGGATCCCGATGTTGGGTGGGCTACAGTCATTTCCGCCAAACAGCCCATCAGCAGAAGGACAATGAATGCACCAATTGCATAGCTGATAAGTACACTTGGACCTGCCGTAGAAATCGCAAGACCGCTCCCCAAAAATAATCCGGTGCCAATTGCACACCCCATGGCAATCATTGTGATTTGACTCGATGATAATTCACGATGCAATTTATTTTTCTCCATATGTTGCTCCCATTCCAGGCAATGATTCCCCTTTTGTTTTCATAGTTTTCATATAATCTGCCGGGCTAGGACCCAGCCGTCTATTCCATACCTTTTCCAATCTTCCAATGACAACTCATCCATGGATTCAAATAGAACCCTTCTCTGTAAGAAACTAATGGATCTTCCTGATCCAAAATTCCCGCATAATCTTTCGTTGACATAATTGTTGATATCCAAGTTCTCCCCGCTTTCTTCCCATCCACTATTTTTCACTTGTAAATCCCCACCCCTTCCCATGCCAACCTTATCATCCTGTCAGGGTCTTTTTCAATATAATCCTTTTTATCAAAAATCATGGTGTAGTGGTTGGTTTCATCATATTTCGGCCAAATTTCACCTTCCGGGGGATTTGGGTTTCCATGTTTCGCAAAGTTAACCCAATGGCCCTGCATTCTGTGGGAAACCTTTAGGGCAGCTGACCTTGAACCAAATGAAGTGATCCGTTTCCCAAATGCCGAGTCGAAAGTCTGGAAGGCAAAAGGGATTTCCATACCATGCGTCGCCCCTAATTTACTTATGCACATTGCCGCCGTTTTATAATCAAAACGGTACATCCAAGTTTTTTTTTCAAAGCGGCTGTATGCCTCCGCATACCAAACCGAGGGAATATGGAAGGTCGCATCACGGCCAATGCCAAGCACAGCTTTCTTTTCTGGGTAGTTTATATAAGCATTCGTAATTCGCTCTTTCGCCTCAGGGTCTGTATTTTCGAACATTTTATGAATCATTGCCGCATTAGTCGGGATCAAAGGGGGATCCATCTGTTCGAATAATGTCGCTTCGTCCCTATTTGTTCCTATAAGCAAGGGTATTCCCTTTGCTTTTCCGGATCGAATCGAATCTAGTGGATAATCGGGCAGGAAGGCACCATCTACGACAGGTCCAAAGGATAGTGAGCCCGGCATGGCTTGTGAGTTTTCCCGCAAGAGTTGGTAGGAGGCCGCGACAATCTGTTGAACTGGAAGTGTTTTTAACCGATGGATTTCATTCTTTCCAATGCCCAATATCTCAAGGAACCGTTCACTGAATTGGCGCGCAAATCCTTTTCCGTAAACAGATGTTGGAGCGGGACTTTCTGCAATGGCCTGTTTAAAAAGACCTCTCGCTGATGGAACAGTAAGTAAAGTGGTAACCGCATTGCCTCCAGCTGATTCACCAAATATCGTAACATTATCAGGGTCGCCGCCAAACGCTTCTATATTATCTTTAACCCATTTAAGAGACGCAACTTGATCACGTAAACCTAAATTGGTTTCAAATATTTCCCTATCACCTGCCAACTCGGTAAAGTCCAGATACCCCAGTGCCCCCAGCCTATAGTTAATGCTTACTACGACTACATCTCCATTTTTAGCCAGTAAATGTCCATTGTACATATCAAGGGATCCAGCTCCCGTTATATATGCTCCTCCAGGAATCCAGACCATGACCGGGCGTTTTTTATCATCAGCTCTAGGTGACCAAATATTCAGGAACAAACAATCTTCATCCATTTTTTCATTTCCGGCCATTCCTGTTCTTACCGCCCGATCCATCGGCTGCGGGGGAATGGTACCAAAATCCACTGCATCGATGACACCGCTCCACTTATCAACTGGCTCCGGTGAGCGGAAACGCAGTGCCTCGACCGGCGCTTTAGCATACCTGACTCCACGCCAAACGCATATATCGTTTTCCATAGTACCTTGAAGATGTCCTTTTACCGTCGTAACTATTGATCCAATCATTCCCTTTCACCTCATCATATAGTAGTAGATATTTAAGTTCTTCTTTTTCCATTCCCTTATATCCTTCATCTTTATCGAAAAAAGATTTATAGAGTCAGTTAAGCAAAAATAAGTACCGCTATCGTATAAAGCTCAGGTTATGAGTTTGGATATAGACTTTCAAATCACCAGTTCAACAAAAAAAGACCCAATCAGGTCTTTTTTGTTGAACTCGGCAATTAGCTTAAGTGAGCATGGCAATGATGCTCAATAAAGAGCTGCCCCGAACGGAAAGCTGTTGTGCAGCATATGTTAATTGCTGTTCATCGAGCTGTTCCAGTAACGGCTTTAATTCAAGCAATTCATTCTCCAGTCCTTTAAGATCTGTAGATATCTTGTCCACCATCAAGAGGACTTGCTCGGACTCAACTGTGGTTTCAGACAAGACTTGTAACCGTTCCTTGATTTCAGTCAACGGCATATTCTGTTCCTTATACCGATTAATCATTTGAAGACGATTTAAAGCATCTTCTGTGTAATATCGATATCTTGACCCAGTTTTTTCATAGTTCAGCATTCCTAATTGTGTGTAATAGTCAATGGTTCTTCGCGAAACATTCGCAAGTTCAGCAAGCTGGCCAATCCGATATACATTCACCCAGATAGTCACCTTCTTTTAAAATCTACTGTTAACGATACTATAACATAACTATCCTAAAAGGTGACTTCGAGGATGAATCTATTAGACTACTTTATCCGAATTGCCCTTCAACTGCTTCTTGGCAAAATACAGGGCCTCTTCTTTCGATTTAAAAAAGTGCTGTTTTTCTATCTTATGATACAAACCTGTACTGAGTAACAATTCCTTTGGTTGCTGCTGGATTCCGGAAATGATTAATTTCCCCTTATATTTACCGATGCGATTAACAATCGCCAATAGCGCAGCCTCTGCTGAAGTGTCCATATATGTTACCCGGCGCATGCTTAATACCAACACTTTCGTCTTATTATCCAAGTTCTCCAATATCGATGACTCCAGGACGTCTATCGAACCAAAGAAGAGAGGGCCTTCCAAGTTATACACATTGATTTTTGACTCCGAATTATCAATTGGAACAATCTCAGTAATCTCATGACTTCTTTCCCTAACCTTTAACGTGTGGCTCATTTTTGCAATGAAGGTGATGAATGCAATCAATAAGCCGATTCCCACTCCCATGATTAAATCAGTGAAGACAGTTACGAGGAAGGTGACCAGCAAAACCGCAGAATCTGTCGTCTTCGTTTTCAATACATGAGCGAATTCCTTTCTTTCACTCATATTCCAGGCAACAAACATCAATATGGGAGCCATGCTAGCCAAAGGTATATGTGCTGCATATGGAGAAAGCACCAGCAAAACCAGTAAAACGACAATACCGTGAATGACTCCGGACATCGGGGAGACTGCCCCGCTTTTAATATTGGTAGCTGTCCTGGCAATAGCACCTGTTGCAGGTATCCCGCCGAAGAATGGGGTTGCGATGTTCGCAATTCCTTGCCCAACCAATTCCTTATTGCTATCATGCTTGGTTCCCCCCATGTTATCGGCCACGGTAGCGGATAACAATGACTCGACACCGCCCAACAAAGCAATTGTAAACGCAACGGGAAGGAGTGTGATAATGACTTCCACTGAAAGCTCCGGCACTTGGAATTCCGGAAAACCTTTCGGAATCGCTCCATACGTGGAACCAATCGTGGCCACCTTATCGGGAAATAAAAAGTAGGCTGCCATTGTTGATAGCAGCAGGCCCAGAAGCGGTCCCGGCACTCGGGGCAGGAGTCTAGGTGCCAGCAGTATGACGACAAAACATATAATCGCAACAAACACACTATATATATTGATCGTGTCTGCTTTAATCACCAGTTCCTTCATGTTATCCATGAACGCTTCATGTTTTTCCACTTTCATGCCAAAGAAGTTGGCAATTTGCCCTGAAAAGATTATTATCGCAATTCCTGTTGTAAATCCAATAATGACTGGACGGGGAATGAACTTCATCAAATTGCCCAACTTAAGAAGACCCATCAAGACCAATATCATCCCCGCTAAAAACCCGGCAATAAGCAGACTTTCATACCCATATTGCATGACGATTCCAAATAATAAAGGAACAAACGCCCCGGTTGGTCCTCCAATTTGATACTTGGAGCCACCCAAAATCGATATGAGGATTCCAGCGATGATTGTCGTATATAACCCATATATTGGTTCGACGCCTGAAGCAATTGCAAAAGCCAATCCTAAAGGAATGGCTACAACACCTACAACCAATCCTGCCGTTACGTCCTTTTGAAAACCCTTCATATTATACCCTTGAAATCTAGAATCTTTTATCATCCTTTTCAAACTCACATCCTTAGTCGTTTTTTTAAATATGAATCTACCATCATCAGGAAAAATGACATTCTTTCATTCTTGAGGAAATTACTTGATTGAAATGAATCTAACTATTGTAGGTTGTTTCAACGGGACAAACCATGCGGGGGACTTTTCAAAACTAAGAAATAATCGTCATATGTAATCTCCTTTGTTAAGTTATTTGACATGGTCTCGACCACGCTTCAACATTATACAGTAAAACGTTAAACTGTACATTGTTAGTAATATTAACATTTGTTTACAATTTTTTTGTCTTTTTACATTTCCATTACAATCCGGGACCATACTTCCAGTCTGGTTAATTTGAAGCTGGAGATTCAGACTACGAATCAGGAGGTTTGAACTTTGGACTAATTCCCCATGCCGGAAACCTTGATTACAATAGAAAAAGCATGTTTTGAGAAAGATTGCTCAAAACATGCCCTATAAACCTAATTTTGTTTTTCGTCTCAGGCTCTATATATACACAAAAACCTTTTGATTAAAATCAAGAAGTTTTCTTTTTAGTTTACAGCTCTTCTCCTCTCGTCTCGATAATATGCTTATACCAATGAAACGACAGCTTCTTTTTCCGGTTTAACTGATCATGATGATCCACGTAAATAAATCCGTATTGCTTCTTATACCCGTTTAACCAACTTAATAGATCAATGACAGACCATGCGTAATATCCTTTTAAATGGATGCCTTCTTTGATTGCACGTTTAATCACTTTTAAGTGTTCCTCAATATATTTAATACGGGGAACATCCACTATTTCACCATCGATAATCGGATCCTCATCACCAAGTCCGTTCTCTGTAACATACATTTTAATTTCACCATAACGTTCTTTTAACATATGCAGCCCATCTAAAAATCCTTGAGGTGAGATTTCCCAGCCCCATTTTGTATATGTTTTATCATCCATTTTTATGGTCCGATAAAAGCCATCAAAAGACGGGTTCCCTGGAGCTAGAGTAGATGTTTCTCTTGAATGCTCCATGTTTGAAACAGCTTCCCGATTTTTTTCCACTCGAATGGGCTGGTAATAATTGAGTCCAATAAAATCATTTTTCCCCGCATTTCTTTTTAGCGTATCCAATTCTTCTTCGGTCCAACTTGGAGTCCAGCCTTTTTCCTTTAATTGCTCAACCACATAAGCTGGATATTCACCTTTTAAAATAGGGTCATAATACCAAAAAGTTTCATATTCATTGGCATGCCGAGCAGCCAATACATTCTCATGTTTGTCATTTATACTGTAAGCAGGCAGGAAAACATGGGTAATCCCAATTTCACCGTAATGATTCAGTGACTTGTATACCTCTACCGCTTTTGCATGTGCATAAAAAACATAATGTGTCGCTTGAAAGTATTTATTTTCATCGTTTTGGATTCCAGGCGGGTGCGCTCCTTTTAAATAGCCCAGACCGCAAAACATAACCGTTTCATTAAACGTGATCCAATGTTTGATGCGGTCTCCGAAAGCGCGAAAGCAAATTTCCGCATACTTGATGAATGCTTCAGCTGTTCGCTTATTCGTCCATCCCCCATCTTGTTCAAGCGTCAAAGGCAAATCCCAATGATACAGCGTAACAAATGGAACAATCCCATATTTTAAGCATTCATCAATGACATTATTATAAAATTCCACGCCTTTTTCGTTTACTTCCCCGTCACCTGTCGGCAAAATACGTGCCCATGAAATGGAAAACCGGTACGATTCAAGTCCCATTTCTGCCATTAATTTAATATCCTCTTTGTAACGATGATAATGGCCTATCGCTACATCCCCGTTTGTACCTTCAAATGTTTTCCCTGGAATCTTTGAAAAGACATCCCAATTCGTTATACCTTTTCCATCTTCATCCCATGCTCCTTCTATTTGAAAAGAAGCAGAAGCTGCTCCGAATAAAAAATCGTGTGGAAATTTCATTACAACCCCTCCGTTTTCATACCAACTTATGAAATTGATGATAATACATTTTATTTATAGGTACAAATATTAATATGATTATATTACTTTCATTCATATTTGCCTACATAAACTTTGCATAAAAGATAGTATCCACTATGAAGAATGAATAAATCCAGAATCAATCTCACTTTTGGCAAAGGACCAATGACTTACATCTGTTGTTAGTTTCATATGTACACATACAAAACCCGTCCTCCTTTGGAGGACGGGTAACATATTATTCAAGACATTAACAATCACTCCACAACCGGGAGCCAACCTTTTATCCCAATCAACTTTTCCCAAAGCGGATCTGGAATGACCAGTTCATCCTGATCTTTTTTGGAGAGGGTAGTCCGTATTTCCGCTTCTTTTCCAGACCTGATTTTTTCAATCCAATGCGGTTCCATGAGAAGCTCACGCCCAAGGGCGATAAAAGGGACACCCGTTTCCATAGCTTCTGCTACTTCATCAGGTGTATGCAGTGATCCTACACCGACCACAGGGATACGATTACCTACTTTATCGTAAATTTTAACGATGCGTGACTTTGTCCTATCACTCTCACGGAATGAGCCATTCCAGAAGTGACCTACCGATATATGTAGATAATCCAGGTTTTGATTGGCTAGTCTGTCAACGAGTTGGATCGTATCATCTAAAGTGATTCCAGGGTTGCTGCCTTCTTCAGGAGAAAGGCGGTAGCCGATGATAAACGGCTTTCTCGCATGCCCAGCAACCGTTTTCTCGACTTCATTCACAATGGTAAGCGGGAAAATCAATCGTTGTCCCAGTGTCCCGCCCCAGTTATCCGTACGACGGTTCGAGTGTGGCGAGAAGAATTGTTGAAGCAAGTACGTATTGGCACCATGGATTTCCACACCATCAAATCCTGCTTCGATGGCCCTTCTTGTTGCTTCGCTAAATGCCTTAATAACCTCTTGTATTTCGTCTTCACTCATTTCCCGCGGTACAGGTGCTTCATCGTTTGAAGCAATGCCACTTGCAGAAACAGGTTGGTTATCAGGCAATAAATCCGGCGGACTTTGCCGGCCTCCATGATATATTTGCAGAATCGCTTTTGACCCGTTGGACTGGATCGTTTCGGCTAGTTTTCTCAAGGATGGGATAAAGGAATCGTCATCTGCACTAAGCTGGCCTGGGAATCCCTTTCCTCCAGCAGATACATAGGCACATGCCGTGACCACCGCTCCTACACCAGCCGAGCGCTCAGCGTAATAGGCCAGTTCATCATCGGTTACAAAGCCTTGATCATCCGAAGAATAAGTGGTCATAGGAGCCATCATGATACGATTTTTCACTTCTACCCCTGATGGAAATTTATATGGTTGAAAGATCTTTTCGTATTTTTGATTCATGCAATCCTCCCCCTTTACTCTTAGTGGTGATGATGTCCGTGCGGTTCTTTAGAAGGGTTCGTGATTTCAAAGCCTTCTTCAGGTACATAAAAATATTTTATCCAGACACCATCCAGAAATTCTTCACGTGAATCCAGTAAAATATCGATATCTTTATCTGTTTTGACGATTTCATCATGTTCTGCCGGTGTATCTAGTTTCATGTCATAATGGGCATGATCGCCATGCATATGGGTGATATATACACGAATCATTTTCCCTTTCGCTTCTTCAGTGTTCAGCATTTTTTGTAAGACCTTAGCTGCATTACGATTAATTTTGCATTTCATGTCCATTCCCCCAACAATAAAATAATCCCTGTATTAAATTCTACCCAATTACGGGTTATCAGTAACATCCATTTTTCCCCTTCCTTATTGGCCATGTCCACTCATATGCTTATAAGCGGTCTGAAGGAAAGACGATTCCGATTTGCTTTCTTGCTTCATCCATGATTTCCATAGTCAATAGTGAATTCGCATACGAATTTATATCGGACTCCATTTTCCTCTGCTGTATCAATTCAACAAACTCTTTCGCTTCATAATACATGGTAGGCATATCCTGTTTTACCGAAATATTTTCATTTGTTCCATCCCGATACTTAATATCCACCGCTTGCGGTCCTGATATTTTCTGAATGATGATGCTTCCATGTTCACCTTGAATTTCCGAAGGCAAATTGGATTCAGTAATCTTGGAGAACATGACGACTGCCTCCATCTCATCATAGGAAAGCAGGATTGTACCCTGCCCGTCGACTCCTGATTCAAGCATCGTTCCTGATGCATGTACCTTATTTGGTTTACCGAACAGAACAACAAGCGGATAGAGTACGTAAATACCAAGATCCATTAAAGAGCCACTGGAGAATTCAGGATTGAATGCATTCAGCACAGTGCCTTGTTTATACGAATCATATCGAGATGAATATTGGCAAAAGCTTCCCGAGAAACGCCGTACTTTCCCGATTTTATCCAGATTCCCCTTTATGCTTTCGAAATTCGGCATGATGGTCGATTTCATCGCTTCCATCAATAGCACATCATTTTGTTTTGCAGCCTCAATCATTTTCCTTACTTCTGCAGCATTTGAAGCCATTGGTTTTTCACATAATACATGTTTTTTATTTTGTAAAAACAACACGGCTTGCCTGCAATGATGAGAATTAGGGCTTGCTATGTATACAGCGTCGATTTCATTGCTGGCGGCCATTGCTTCTAAATTCGTAAAAGTCGTATGTACTCCGTATTTATTGGCAAATTCCTTGGCTTTCTCTTCTGTACGTGAGTACACGGCGGTTAACGATAAATCCTCTACATGCTTTGCAGCCTCCAAAAATCGTTCCGTGATCCAATTTGTACCTATTACCCCAAATCTTATCAAATTCCTATCCCCTTTCAAGCTAACTTGAATATGTCCTCAATATACAGACATTTCACTGAAAAACAAAGTATAATGAACACTCGCAACTGTTTAAATTGGATTTTTTAGGTAATGTTCGTTTATAATTTTTCTATAATGCCACTGCCATGATGTTTCTACATACTCCCTAACGGGAAAGCAAAATGAAAAGGAGCGTGTGAAGTTTATGACAGAATTAATGAAAAACAAAGTTGCCATCATTACCGGTGGAGGGTCGGGAATTGGCCGGGGTGCCGCACTGAAACTAGCTGAAAACGGCGCGAACATCATCTTTTTTGACCGTACAGTCGAAAATGCGGAAAAAGTGAAGGACGAAGTGGAAAACCTTGGTCGAAAGGCATTAGTCATTAAAACGGATGTTTCCAAGGCTGAGCAAGTTGAACATTCCTACAAGAAGGCCCATGAACAGTTTGGGAAAATTGATTTTGTATTTGCAAACGCAGGCATTAACGGAGTGATTGCCCCTATAGAAGATATAAAGCCAGAAGATTGGGATCAGACACATGCCATCAACCTCAAAGGCACCTTTCTCACCATTAAATACGCCATTCCCTACATGAAGGAAACGGGTGGCAGCATCGTAATCAACAGCTCCATCAATGGAAACCGATATTTCAAGAATTTTGGTTTTTCCGCTTATAGTTCATCCAAAGCTGGTCAAGTCGCTTTTGGGAAAATGGCTGCACTCGAATTGGCAAGATATAAAATCAGGGTAAATACCATTTGTCCCGGCTCCATCGATACGAACATTCACGATAACACATTCCCGGAAGATGAAAGCTTAAAAAAAATCAGGATTCCCATTGAATATCCGCAAGGCTCTCAGCCCCTGGCGAAAAAAGCGGGGAGTACCGAACAAGCTGGTGATCTCATATTGTTTCTAGCATCGGACATGTCTTCCCATATTACGGGCACGGAAGTTTATATCGATGGAGCAGAATCGCTATTATGATTCATACTTACGCCCCTAAAGGAAAAAGCTGAAATCCACATCAAGGATTTCAGCTTTTCCTAATTAAACTCGCCTTAACCCACGACGGGCAAGGATTAAATAAGCGAACATGGCGATGACATGACAGCTTACCATCACAATTCCCATAGGCAAGGGTGACTCACCTGAGCCTAGTCCCACCAAGGGAGCCATTAGTGATCCTAATATAAAAGGAAGCAGGCCAATTAAAGCCGAAGCACTGCCTGCTGTTTTTTTCTGATTTTGCATCGCTAAAGAAAAACTCGTCGTACCGACAATACCGACGCTGGAGACGGAGAGGAATAAAGCGACCAAGATTCCTGCCAACCCAATTTCGAGAAGGACTGAGGCAAGTAGTAATATTCCTCCAAACAATGCTAGACATAATCCCATTTGAAGCAGTTTTTCCTCTTTAACCTTCCCGGCAAGCTTCCCGGCAACTTGTGAAGCGATGATGATCCCAATTCCGTTTATTGCAAAAATCAAACTGAAGGTCTGTGGAGAAACGCCATAAATGTTCTGGAGAACAAAAGGCGATCCGGAAATATAAGCGAACATGGCGGCACTTATGAATCCTTGTGAAAAAGCATAGCCCATAAACACACGATCTCTCAATAAGTTCCCAAATGTCCTGATAGTATCTTTTACCCCACCTGCACTTCTGAGATTAAACGTTAAAGTTTCCTTTATCCCAAAAAATGCAGCTGCAACCATAATGATACTTAATACTGAAATGACAACGAAGACTCCCCGCCAAGACGTGAAATGCAAAAGCTGACCGCCAAAAACCGGAGCCAATATCGGAGCCGCCCCATTCACCAGCATTAACATGGAGAAGAACTTGGTCAAATCCGATCCTGAAAAAAGATCGCGAACTATCGCCCTTGAAATGACAATGCCCCCCGCTCCAGCAATACCTTGGATAAAACGTAATAATAAAAGCAATTCAATGGTTGGAGCAAAGGCGCATAACAGAGAGGATATGCAATAAATGGATAAAGATATGATTAACGGTGTCCGTCTTCCTTTTGCATCACTTAGCGGCCCTAAATAAATTTGGCCTAAAGCCAATCCTAACAAACAGGCCGTCAAGCTCAGCTGCGCTAAAGACGTACTGCTTTTCAGATCCTCCGCCAGTGTGGGAAGACCCGGTAAATACATATCAAGTGACAGTGGCCCAATCGCTGCAAAAGACCCCAGCATAAGAGCCATCAACAGCCTTTTGGATTTAGTCATTTCGTTGCCTGATGATATCGTTTCCTTCATTTCAATCATTATTACCCCTATCCCTTTCAACTAATTGTTTTTCCTTAATAAAACTCGACTTTCTTTATTTTACAAAAGATCCGAACAATTTACGATAAGTATGCATCCCCTAGAATTGGATTCTTCCCTCGAGAATTCAATTAAGTAATGTTCAAAACTCAGAAATCTTCCAAAAAGGAAAAATCTTAAATCAGGAAATATATTTGAGGATGCTACTATCCAAAGTAAGGCTATAAAAGGTCCAATCAATTCCCCATAAAAAATGACCCCATTTTGGAGTCATTTCAAACTCTAGACAAACTCGAAGAAAAGCCAGTTTGCATTTCTGAAATCCGCTCCCTTTCCGCCGACCGTTCCCAAGCCTCATCAAAGCGAGCGCCTGGGGGTCTCGGCTAGCCAGTCATTCGGGATGAGGGCATTCCGAATCCCATATTCAGAGTCATTTTGATTTATTCAACAATACTAAATTACGCGGAGTATCACCAGATAATCCATCCATCAAGTTTTGTACGGCAAGAGCTGCCATCTTCAATCTTGTGGCAATGCTGGCACTCCCAATATGCGGCAGTGTAACGACATTGGGCAATGTTAGCAGCGGGTGATCCACAGGGACTGGCTCTTCTTCGAATACATCCAATCCAGCCGCCCAAATCTCTCGGTTTTCCAGCGCCTGGTATAAGGCCTTTTCATCGATAATCCCGCCTCTTGCTGTATTAATGAGCACAGCCGTCCCTTTCATTAATTCAAGCTGCTCCTTGCCAATCATATAAGTGGTTTCCGGTGTGAGCGGCAGCATGACACAAACGAAATCCGATATTTGGAGCAATTTTTCAAGGGACTGATATTCGATTCCTAATTCTTTTTCCTGTTCATATTTACGGCTTCGATTAAAATAAACCAAGTTCATTTCAAATCCCTTAGCTCTTTTTGCAAGGGCTTCCCCAATCCTACCCAAACCGATTATACCAAGCGTTGCACCGTGTACATCTTGTCCGGTCAGCTGCATCGGCGACCATGTTTCCCACTTTCCACTCCTTAAATAATCTTCTGCCTCCATCATCCTTCTTGCCGTTGCAAGCAGCAAGCCGAAGGTTAAATCAGCTGTCGTTTCCGTTAAAACCCCCGGTGTGTTCGTGACCATGATGCCCCGTTTTGTTGCACTTCGAACATCAATATTATTATGGCCCACTGCCATATTCGCGATGATTTTCAGGTTAGGCGCCCGTTGAATCAGTGACTCATCGATTTGTTCCGTCAATAAACAAAGCAGCCCATCGACTTCTTTCATTTCTCCTTCAAGGACCTCTCTAGGGACCGGTATATCCTCTTGATCCCACATCCTGACATTATATGTCCGACTAAGACCTTCGATGATTTGTTCCGGCAATTTCCTTGTAATATAAATTTTTGGCTTCAAACCATAACCTCCTATATCGTTTCATTCCATTAACGCATTCTTGCACCATTTTTCACCTTCAGTTTTCGTCACTCAACAATTAATTATAGAATATTGGCTAAATTACTAGCTTGTTTATTCAATTTTAAAATAAACTAGATAAATAGACCATCTATTTCCAATCATTCTACTATTAATTTTCCCGTTTACAAGGAGGCTTCCGCTTGACAGTTTCAATTCATTCAACTAATCATAGAATAATAACCCTTTAAATCTATTCTGTCATTAGTAATACAACAATTTTCCAGATGAAGTTTATCTCGATTTAGGAGGATATGGGACGTTCATGAAAACGAAAACAACATTTAATATTTATCCAATCATAGCTCCAAGCGCTTTATCTTTAAAAAGTATAAACTTTTATTTAGTTAAGCAGGATGAATCTTTAACATTAGTCGATGCAGGCATGAATGATGACGTCTGCTGGAATGCCCTTCAGCAAACATTAAACGAAAATGGATTTACCGTTGGAGATATTACGGGAATTTTATTAACCCATCACCATGGAGACCATGTTGGCTTGGTCAATCGGATTACCGAACTCCATCCGATTCCCGTTTATGCCCATTCTAAATCCATCCCCCGTTTAAAAAGGGACCCTGACTTCTTAAGTATGAGAATTGAATTCTATAAGCAGCTTTACATTGAGATGGGCTGTGGTGAACTTGGAGATAAACAAGTGGCTTACCTATTCAACGCGGTCGATAATAATAAAGATCAAAAACTGAATGGTGACATCATCGCAATCACGGAAAAACAATGGCTGAATTTTGAAGTGATCGAATTTCCCGGGCATGCACCGGATCAAATTGCTTTCCTTGACCAGGAAGGGAAACGGCTTCTTGCCGGTGATTTATTGATTGAACATATATCAAGCAATGCCTTGATCGAACCTGATGAAAACGGTAATAGAATGCTGACTCTTGTAGATCATATCGATTCATTAAAACGATGTTTGGCATTACAGGTGAATCTTCTCTTTCCTGGTCATGGAAACATCATTGAACAACCTGGTCATTTGATTGAAAAAAGGCTCAACAGCATAGAGAGAAAATCACAAAAAATCCTTAGCTTGATAGAATCCGGAATTTCTACCGGCAATGAACTGGCAAAGGAGTTTTACAAACAAAAATATATTGCGGAATTCCCGCTCGTCATGTCAGAAATCATTGGCCACTTGGATTATTTGGAATATCAGGGGAAGGTCACGAAACAACTCGTTGAAAATGTAGTTCATTATCAAGCTAAATGACATCAAGAAACGCGGGAATTGATATTATCCCCACTAAGTGGAAAATGTAAAAGGCTACTGGCAATCCGTAGATGATACACTCACACTTGGAGGGGATTTTACTATTTCCAAAAAGTAAATCACATTGAAGCTGAAATACATAGGTCTATTTGAGCGTTTTAATTAATCGAACAGGAAAAGGAAGAGAAAGTGAAGAATTACTTTTCTGAATATTAAATATTTTCAGAATAGGGGAATGAATGTGAAAAGGAAATTTTTAAAGGTTTTAAGTTCAACAGTTGTAGCCGCAGCATTACTTGGCCCAAATGTCAGCTTAGCTGAACGAGGATCAAATCCGACAGGTGGAACGAATCTCTCCACCGAAGCATTCCTTAATTATGACGAACTTGTAAAAAAATTAAATCAACTTGAGCAAGTGAGTGCAGGGAAAGTCAAAGTAGAAGTCGCTGGACAAACAAATCAGGGTCGTTCCATTCAAAAAGTGACTGTCGGTCATGGTGACAAAGTCGTTCTTATTCAAAGTGAAATTCATGGAAATGAAAAAACAGGAACTGTTGCGTTATTGAACATTCTTGAAAACCTTGGTCAAAGTAACTCACCTGAGGTAAAGAAAGTGCTTGATGAACTAACAATTGTTGCTATTCCAATGATGAACGTAGACGGCTCAGAGCTTGATCGTCGTGGAAATGAGATGACATGGTCTGAGGTTGTAGGGAAATTCCCCCAACTTTCTAATGTGAAACCTACTTGGAACTATTACACTACTCCCAGATCAGGCGACGACTATGCTAGCAAACCGGGATTTGATGTTAATCGTGACTTTAATCCTAACCTGAACTATGTACCGAAGCCTCAAGACTTCCCGGGGGCATCTGAAAAGCCGGGCTGGTTTATTACACCTGAAGCGCAAACGGTACGTGACACATATAAAGGGTTAAAGTCGAAATTCGGGAAAGTGGATGTTTTTATCGATCTTCATCATCAAGGGTTCCCATATATCGAAGGAACTGATGAGCGTGTGACCATGTCAATATCAGGAAAATTCGTTCCTAACCCAAGTACTCCCGAAGGGGCTAAATATGCAGAGTATGCAGATAATTTTAAATATGATTTCTCCCGTCAGTTGACACTTACTGCGTATAACGCACTACAAGCAAAAGGGAATTCAGTGTTTACAAATATTTCACTATACGATCAATCAATTGACCTGCCAGGAACTGCTTTAGGGACTTTTGCTTTAAACGGAAGTGGGACGGTTCTATTTGAAGTTAGTGGTCAAACACAAAACTTTGGGCAAAAAAAGAAAGGCCAGCTCGTAAAAACGGTTGAAACAGGGCTAATGGGTATTATCAATGGTGTAACAGATGGATCGGTTCATAATCTTAATCCATCAGACTATGAAAATATTCCTGAAAGTTCATCTACACCGGGAATTTAGTCAAGTTTAAAACTTAATTTTAAAGGGGGCTTGCCCGCCATCCGGCACCGGTTGAATATCGGGGTCAGATGGCAGCATAGCCTTTTTTAGTTGTCAACTTGACAGGGTAAGTCCATATCCATTCAAAGATTTCTGCCTTTTCTTGATGATGGAACCTACACACACACTACAACCTCTCTGGAAAAAACGCCTTTCCTGGCCACACAGCGATCAGCAATTTCAAATCCTGCTTCTTCAATCATATGATCCATCGTGTCGATCGTTACGACGACGACCTTGTCAGCAAAGCTTCTGGCATGTTTAAGGATCGATAGCTGATCTTCTGGCGTCGCATGTGTATATAAATTGTAAGGCATATCGATAATCGCTACATCATATTTACTGGTGACCTCCGAAATCGGACCTGTAGTTACATCACCTTCGAGGCCGAAATTGGCAATATTCTCCCTGGAACCGTCGGTAACAAGCGGGTTGATATCCCGGCCATCAATATTGATCCCCATCGATAGGGCTTCTACCAATACCGTTCCAATTCCGCAGCATGGATCAATTGCCTTCACTCCATCCGGATGTGGAACGGCTATGTTAGCAATGGCCCTTGCCACTCTTGTGCTAAGCGCTGTCGAATATTCCCGGGGCTTCTTCATATGTTTTAACCAAACCGCTTCAGGCTTGACATACTTCCCAAAATACCAACGTCCGCCAAGGGTCACGATTCCAAAGACCTGATCAGGATTGCGCACATCGGCATCCCCCTGAATATGCCAGCCTATCTCCCTTTCAATTTCACGCTGTCCATCATAATCTATTTTTGCGTCTTTATTCAAATCATTAATTTTTACGAATAATACTTTGAATGTCGAATCAGGCAAATGAATACCTTTCACTTGCTCAACGATTTCGGATATGCTTCCCCCTTCAAACATGACGTCGACCCGCCCTTTTATAAAAGGGCTCCTGCTCGGTTCAATTGCTATATCACTTTTCAAAATATTCCCTGAAGTCTCAAAGCCAAAGAACGAGCGCATCTCCATTTTAGATAATGAGCGTTCGTCAGGGCTGCATGTAAACGTGTATATATATGCCGGTTTGCGGCTATGATTAGTCAATCCATTCCCATCCTTCATTACTTTAGATTATATCTTTCTATCAAACATAGCTGTAATGGTATAGAAAAGCAAATGGAATCGCATGTAAAAAAGCATGAATGCTTTTCTTTCAACACTCATGCCGGTAAATTTATCATTGTTCCTTCACTATAAGAAAGGAATTATTAATCCAATTTATGCAGCCGGCTACTTATATACTTTGCACGGGCCTCAATGAATTCCAGGATGAATTGGGGCTCATTATCAAATTTCACAATATTCCCCTTGATATATGGATCTTTTGAAAAATAAGGTCTTATTTGATCATGCATTTCCTGAATGATAGGTTTCATATAGTCCACGTTAAAATGATTGTTCAAAATCTCCTTAAGAAGTTCTTGGTACCGGACACGAAATCCTCTTACATCAAGGATTCTAGCAGTCAATGTATTGAATCACTCGAGTCCCACATAATCCTCTTCCATCACTATCCCGTTAACATCCCT